>CAZGOK010000020.1:0-16882 GCA_964527665.1 uncultured Sphaerochaeta sp. | reverse complement strand
CTCACCTTATGGGCATTCGACTTGAGAATTGTATCTCCGGCGGTTACCTGGCCGTCCCCGGCTATGGCGACCTTTCCATTCTTCCGGACTGCGACTATTGTCGTCCCTCTAAAACTAATCATTCTGTTTCCTTCCATGCGGGTGGCACGAGGAGTAGACCTTGGCCAGACGCTTCTGTGATACATGGGTGTATATCTGTGTGGTGGAGATGCTTTCATGTCCAAGCAGTTCCTGCACCAGGCGGATATCGGCTCCATTGTCAAGCAAATGGGTAGCATAGCTGTGCCGCAATACATGCGGGGTGAAGCTCTTCTGCCACCCGAGGGTTTGCCTATACCTAGCAAAAATACTACCAACGGTGCTCTGAGGCAACTCTTTTCCTGAATCAGAACAAAACAATCGCCCGGTACGGCCAAAAAGGGAGTGTTTCAGCGAAAGATAGTAGGTAATAAGGTCGGCTGTCCTTTCGGTAAAGAATACGTACCGGACCTTCTTGCCCTTGCCCACCACCCTGATCTCCCCCTTCTGAGCAGAGACATCCTCTTCGGTGATGGCCAGGGCCTCACTGATACGGCACCCCGTATCATAGAGCATGCTGAACAGCAGCATGTTGCGCGTAGAGGGGAAATCCTCATAGCTGAGGGAGAGCAGCTGTACCACCTCCCCTACGGTAAGCACCGACGGCAGGCTCGAGCGGCTCTTCTTCAGGGATATCAGCGAGAAGGGGTTCACCTCAACCAAACTGTTGCGCAAGGCGTGCGAATAGAAGGAGCGGGCACTGCTGAGCATCCGGTTGACCGTTGATTCGCTGTAGGGCTGTTCTGTGGTGAGGTATCGGACATAGAGGCGGGCATCGGGGGGAGCCATCTCCAACAGCGAGCAGCCCAGCCCCTGCAAAAACAAGGAGAGCCTGGCCATATCGGAGGCGTACGCCTTGAAGGTATGCCCGCTGGAGCCCCTGATGTGCTTGTGATAGTCAAGGAAGGCATCCACTGCCTCTTGGTCATCATGGTTCATGGCAGATACTATAGCATGAGTTGCCATACCGGTACAACGGACCGTTGCCGGTGGCAGGGGTCACCTTCTTTGTCTGTCCGTACCCCAAAAAGGCGGCTATCTCAGGGTACCCGCCCACAACAGGACACCCATCCGCGGCCAGCTGCTGTGTTCCCAGACACCAGGGATGCTTTCGAAGCCCGCTGTGGTGGACCACCACCTCGCGCCCCATATCCAAAGCAAGGGATGCACAGTGAAGCGAGCCCGAACGCTGTGGCGCCTGTACAACCACCAGCAGGGGGGAGAGGGCGGCTGTCAGGACATTGCGCGAAAGGCACCTGAAGCGAAGGGCCACATCATCGGGCTCAAAGGGGGAGATGAGGTTCATCCCGCCAAGCAGATGGTTGTTCACTATCCTAGGGGTGTCAAGCCCACAGTCGCACGTGACAAAGGCAGGAGAGCATCCATCACTGGCAGCATAGAGGGCAGCGCGGTCTATGCCCTGGCTATGGGTGGTAACGATCGAGACATGATTGGCCCCTGCTTCAAGGGCCAGCTCATAGGAAGCGCTCTCCCCTGCAAGGTCTGCCTTGCGCGTCCCGCATATCGAAACTAAAGGTTCATCAATTCTGGGCAACCTTCCCCGGTAGAAGAGCCTGAAGGGAGGATTCTCCTCCTCTGCCAAGAGGGGGGGATACCCCTTCATCCCCAGGAATACCACGCCGTTGGTGTGCTCTGCTTGTTCCCTGTTTGCGTTGTTGATAGGTGAATTGCTTGTGTTATTGGTGCTGCTTGTAGGTGAAAGGAATCTCTGCATCCTCTCCACCCGTTTTGGATCCCAGTGGTTGGGGAACCTCTTTTGTATTTCTCGGGCTGTAGGGTTCTGCCTTGCTAGGGCGAGCATTGCCGGCCCTGTGAGGGGCAAAAGCGAGATGGCAAGCAACAAGGATAGTTTCATACCCCTATAGGGGTGGAACCACCCTCATCGCTTCAGAACAGGCCGAAAGTTGAAAAGCCCACCTTAAGAAGCAGCAGGCCGAGCACCAGCAGCATCACAGGGCGGATGACCTTCACCCCACCGCGTATGGCCAGGCCACTGCCTATGTAGCCGCCTATGATCGCACTTATTGCACAGGGGATGGCGATGGCATAGTCGATGTTGCCGAACCTGATGAAGGTCACCAGGGCGGCGACGTTGGAGGCGAGGTTCACCACCTTGGCAGTACCGCAGGACTTGAGCAGGTCCAGCCCGATGATCGAGGTGAAGATGAGGGTGAGGAACATCCCCGTCCCCGGTCCGAAGAAGCCGTCATAGGCACCCAACAGCAGGCCAGCAAAGGCCGATAGGGGGACGGAGTATCTCTCCTCCATCGCCTTGGCTTGGCCGAAGTCGGGCTTGAGCATGATGAACAAGGCGATCAGGGGAACCAGGAATATCAGCAGGTAGTGCAGGTATGCATCGGCATAGCGCGTGGCAAGGACAGAGCCCAGAGCCGATCCTGCCAAGGAGAACAGGATGGCGATGGTGCCGACCCTCCAGTCCACCTGGGCTTTGCGTATGTAGCGATAGCACGCGATGGTAGTGCCCCCGGCGGCGGCAAACTTATTGTTGCCCAACGCGATCTGGGGAGGCAGCCCCACAGCAACGTAGGCGGTTAGGGTTATCAGACCCCCGCCTCCGGCTATGGCGTCAATGATTGCCCCTATTGCTATGATGGGACAGAGGATAAAGAGGATGCTCATCAGGTGTTCTCTTCCTTCAGGGTATGGTAGGCATCATAGGACTGCCTGAGGGTGCCCGTCTCTATATGGGTGTATATCTGCGTTGTCTGGATGTCGCTGTGGCCAAGCAGCTCCTGCACACTTCTGAGGTCGGCCCCTGCTGCAAGCAGATGGGTTGCAAAGCTGTGGCGCAGGGTGTGCACCTTGGTCTCAAGGCCCAAGGGGCGGGCATACTGCCCAAAGCGCTTGAAGACCGCCTGGCGCGTCAGGGCCTTTCCCCGCCTGCCGACAAAGAGAGTCTGCTCAGTGGAGCGGGCCTTGACCAGAAGGGGTCTCACCTCCTTGAGGTAGAGATCCAAGGCGGTTGTTGCCACCTCCCCTACGGGCACGTGGCGCATCTTGTTGCGCTTGCCAAGGACGCGAAGCGTCCCTTTGGAGTAATCGCCCACCTTCAGATCACATGCCTCGCTTATGCGCAGGCCGCACGAGTAAATAAGTTCGAATATGGTGCGGTCCCGTTTTCCCAGGAGCGTCTCCCCTTCGATGGAATCGAGGAGGAGATCGACCTCCTCAACGGTGAAGAAGGTGGGCACGGCAGGGCCCCGGCGTGTAGCTGAGATTTGTTCCAAGGGGTTGTCCTCCCTGATCCCACCCTTGTGCAGGTAGAGGAAGAAGGAGCGCAAGGCAGAGAGGTTACGGGCAACAGTGCGCTCCGAGAGGAGGCGCTGTTTAGCCGAATCGACGAGATAGCGCTCCACCTCCGAGGGTTGTATATCCTCGAGCCTGACCTGTATGCCCTCAAGGAAAAAACCAATCTCCTGGGTGTACACCTCAATGGTAGCGCTGCTGAGGCGCCGCTCAAAGAGCAGGTAATCACCATACTCCTCAAGCAAGGCGAGGTCGGTCTCCTTGGACATGCTTACTGCTCGTCAGGTTTTCTGGAGTAGCGAAGCACTGCAGGGATCGAGTAGTCATCATCCTTGCCTGAAGGGACCTTCTTGATCTGCTTTTGCAGATCCTGCCAACGGTTCACCTGTATGGAGCCCGCATCGACCTCCTCCCTGCTGGCAGGGGCCTCTTGCTGGGGCTCCTCGCCCTTGGCGGAAGCGGTGAAACGGCGCTTGAGCAGGTCCATATCGGAGACCTCACTGCCGATGACATCAGGGCGACGTTCAAAGCCGGTGGCGACGACGGTCACCTTGATGCGATCCCCGAGCTCGGGGTTGAAGGCCTGGCCCGCGATGATCAGGGCATCCTCGGCACATTTCTCGGTGATGATCTCCACCACATCCTGATACTCCTGCAACGTGAGGGTATCACTGCCGGAAAGGTTGACCAGCACGCTCTTGGCCCCCTCTATGGAGGAGTTCTCCAGCAGCGGGTTGCTCACCGCCTGACGGGCGGCATCGACGGCACGGTTGGAGCCTTCGCCGAAGCCGATGCCCATCAGGGCATCGCCCTTGCCCTTCATCACGGTGCGTACGTCGGCAAAGTCAATGTTGATCTCACCGGGTTCGGTGATGAGCTCGCTTATGCCCTGCACGCCCATGTAGAGCACCTCGTCGGCCATGAGGAAGGCCTGCTTGATCGGGGTGTTGTTCTCCACCACCTTCAAGAGGTACTGGTTGGGGATGATGATCAGGGTATCGACCTGCTTGCGCAGCTTATCAATGCCTGCAAGGGCGAGGGCAAGCTTCTTCTTCCCCTCAAAGGCAAACGGGGTGGTGACCACAGCCACTGTCAGGGCGTTGCAGCTCTTTGCTATCTCAGCGACGACAGAGGCGGCTCCGGTCCCGGTGCCCCCTCCCATGCCAGCTGTGATGAAGACCATGTCGGCATCCTCCATCTCACGACGGATATCCTCCTTGCTCTCCTGGGCTGCCTTCTCACCCACCTCAGGGATGCCACCTGCACCTAGGCCTCCGGTAAGCTCCTTGCCTATGGGGATCCTTGTCTGTGCGTTGGAGCGTTGCAAAGCCTGCATGTCGGTATTCATCGCAACAAAGTGCACTTTCTTCAGGCCGCTGGCGATCATGCGGTTGACCGCATTTCCCCCGGCACCTCCGACGCCGATAACTTTGATTACCGTAGCCGAAGCCTGCTCATCATGTACCATGTCTTCCACTTCAAACATTCCGAAATCCATATCTATTCCTTTGCCCAAAGGCTCTTATGTCTAAAACAATGTTCTGAAGAAACTCTTGATCTTCGAAGCGGCCCCGCCTTCTTTGCGCCGGGGACGACTTTTGTGCGCCTTGCTCTTGGGAGAGACTTCCTTGACCTTCTTCGCCTCGCTTTTGAGAAGCCCCAGCACCGTGGTGTATATCGGGCTGATGTAGGAGCGGTCAAGGCCCCCTATGGCCTCAGGAAATCCTAGGCGTGCAGGCAGGCGGAAAATCTCGCTTGCAAGCTCGGTCACCCCGCTGAGCAGGGCACCTCCCCCTACAAGCACGACCCCGCCTCCGAAGCCGCCCTGGACTTGTGCCTTTTCAAGATCATTTTGCAAGCGGGAGAATATCTCTGCCATGCGCGGCTCAATGACCTTGCTCAGCTCCTTCTTGGGCATCCTGATGGCAGGAAGGCCCCCTACCTGGGGGATGATCACCATATCCTCGCTTGATACCGAGGGGACGTAGGAGTGCCCGGACTCGCACTTGATCTGTTCGGCAACCGCGCGCGTCTTGTTCAGGATGTAGGCGATGTCAGCTGTGACAGCTTCTCCGCCGAGGTTGACCCCACCGGTATAGACCGGCGAGCCCTTGGAGTAGGCGATGATGTCGGTGACACCGCTGCCTATGTTGATGAGGATCGTGCCCATCTCCTTCTCTTCGGAGCTGAGCACCACCTCGGAGTCTGCAAGGCTCTGCAGGACCAGGCGCTGGACGCCCAGGCCCGAACGCTGAATGCACTTGCGCTCGTTCTGACAGATCACCGAGGAGGCGGTTACTATGAGCACCCTGCTCTCCAGGCGGTGTCCGAGCATGTCGATGGGATCCTTGATGCCCATCTGCGAGTCGATCTGGAAGTCCTGGACCAGGGTGTGGAGGATCTCCCTGTCCTGGGGCAGTTCAAAGGCGCGTGCAACCTCCAAGGAGCGGAAGATGTCCTCGCGCTTGATCTCCTGGTCCTTGCTGTTTATTCCCACCACACCGGTACTTGCAATCCCTATGATATGCTCCCCACCGATGCCGATGATCACCTCCGCGATCTCGGCCCCTGCCTGCAGCTCAGCCTCGTTGACCACCGACTGGATGGTCTTCAGTGTCTGTTCGAT
Source organism: uncultured Sphaerochaeta sp. (assembly GCA_964527665.1). Taxonomy (GTDB): domain Bacteria; phylum Spirochaetota; class Spirochaetia; order Sphaerochaetales; family Sphaerochaetaceae; genus Sphaerochaeta. The sequence continues at coordinate 10,890 of CAZGOK010000020.1, read as the reverse complement.
ATTTACGATCGTGCCTGAACGCACCCCTTCACTGGGGCGCTCGCAGATGCTGTCGACCATAAGAGAGCCTTCACGGCTCACCGAACCAATTACACATCTGGTCCGGCTTGAACCTATATCCAGCCCCATCAGCATTTTATCACCTGCCATTGACACAACCCCCTTATGGACGGTCCTAGTTTCTTCGTACCATGGCCCCTTTGTAGAGGTCATAGCGTATTGTTTGCTCGCTAAGGAAAGAGAGCGACTCTCTCTGGTCCTCCTGGACCAGGCGGATGGCCTGGGTCACCTGGTCTGCTGTGACCGGCTCCCTCAACCAAATCTGGGCATGTAAAGCGGAGAGTTCCAATACCATCTTTCCAAAGCTGTTACTGCTATTATTATCGTATTTTATGCGAGTTATCAAGGTGCTATTTCCTTCAAGTGAGGCCGCAAGCTCCATTACCTCTCCAAATAGCGCATCAAGGCCATATTTTTCCATCATCACCGCATACCCCAGGGGAATCTCCACCTTCAGCACATGATCGTCAAAGAGGGCCCAGTCCTCACGCTCGAGGGGCAGCAAGGAGCCTTCCCGCAACAGGTAGAGAGAAACAGTCTCATCATCACCATCCTTGGCAAGGACCAGGGCCGGGGTCTCCACCAAGGTCGCCTCCACCAGCAGTGTCGAGGGCAAGGACCTCCTCACCCTGACAGAATCTACGAGGGCAAGGGCCTCCAGCTCCCTTGTGACACGCCTCAGGGAGAGGGAGACAAGGGACCTGCCCCTGTAGGTGGCGAGTACTCCTTTGAGTGCATCGGGGCCCTGCATCCCCTCAGGGACTATGGTGAGCACGACCGAATCTATGTACAGGGAGGGTACATGCGATAGGGAGTAATATGCAAGGGGCAGGAGCACCACCACAAGAAGGGTGATTACCTTTACCCTCAAAGCAGTGCTCTTCATGATTCATCCTCGCCCATGTCGAAGAGGAACTCCTGTCGCCTCTGGGGCGAGAGGCCGCTCCTCTGTAGGGGGATGCGCCCGCTGGAGATGAGCAAAATCCTATACAGCAGTGCCGAGAGGCAGATCACCACAAAAAGGTTGGTGCCCCCCTGGCTGAAGAACGGCAGGGGTATGCCAGTCGGCGGCAGCAAGCCGGTTACTACGGCGATATTGATGATCGCCTGCAATAGTATCATCGTCGTTATGCCAAAGGCTGTGATGCTGAGAAAGCGGTCCCGTCCCAACATCCTGATATAAGCGTTGTAGCCGAGGATGGCGAACATGGCAAAGAGGGCCAGGATGAGCGCCGCCCCCACAAGGCCAACCTCCTCGCAGATGGAGGCGAAGATGAAGTCGCTTTGGACCTCGGGGATGAGGCCGAGCTTGTAGGTGCCGTTTCCCAGCCCCACCCCGAAGAGCCCTCCGGTCCCGATTGCCTTGAGGGAGTTGGTCACCTGGTAGTTGATGCCCCCCTGGTCGATGCTGGAGAAGAGAAAGGAGAATATCCGCTTCACGCGGTAGCTCTGGGAGAGCATCAGCGTCACAGCCGGTACGAACAGGAAGGCGAAGCCCACCAGCAAGGAGGCGATCTTCATCCCCCCCACCAGCAGCAGGGCGACACACAGGCCAAGATAGAGCATGGTGGTGGAGTAGTCCTTCTGCAGCAAGATCATCGCTGAGAAGACCAGGGCCACTATGATCGGCAGGCCAAAACGCTTGAGGAAGGAGAGTTCTCCCACCTCCTTGTTGAAACAGAGGGCGAACAGCAGGATAGTGCCCACCTTTACCAGCTCCGAGGGCTGCAAGGAGGGAAACACTCCTATCTGCAGCCATCTGCGGCTTCCCAGCCGCTCCTGGCCAAAGGAGGTGAAGAGCGTCATGGCCATCAGGGCAAGGCAGGCAAGGACGATGGGGATGGCCAGGTACCTAAACCAGGAGAGGGGCATGTAGCGGATCACCACCGAACAGAGCAAGGCGAACAGGACGAACATCATCTGGCGCTGGAAAAAGTAGTAATGGGGAAGATTGTGGCTCAGCGCCTCATGGTATGAGGCGCTGTAGAGCATGATCAGGCCAAGGGCGGTGAGGATGACCGTCACACACAGGAAGGTGAAGGCGCTTGCATTGCCGCCGGTCTCCCCGAGCGAATTGTTGCCGTCCCCGGATGAGGGGGGCCAGTCATCATAGGAGTTCTGTTTTCTATCCCTCATAGGCTACCACCCTGTTCCTAGGAACAACAGCAACCCCAGGGAGGCAAAAACCCAGGAGACCAAGGTGAACCTCCCCACGATTGTCCGTTCGGCGACGCCCTTGAGTTCAAAGGCATGGTGAAGCGGTGCTATGGAGAAGACTTTGCGCCCTGTGCTCCTGATCGCTATGATCTGTATCAGGCTGGTGGCGAACTCCATGAGGAACAGGCCGCTGGCTACCAGGATCACCATCTCTGCCTTGAGCATCAGGGCGGAGACGGCGATATAGCCGCCCAGGGCGTGGCTGCCGCAATCACCCATGAAATATCTGGCAGGCTTCCTGTTGAACAGGAGAAACGCCAGGATGGCCCCGATCAGGGCCGGGGAGAAGGTGCGCCCCGCCCTATAGGAAAAAAAGGCGAGCAGGAGCAGCAACGGCAGCGATGACCCCGCTGCGAGGGCATCAAGGCCGTCGGTGATGTTCACCGCATTGACGAAGTACAGGATGTACAGCAGGGCAAAAAGGTAGTATGCACCCCCAAGGGTGAGGCTCCCCTCCTTGAGAAAGGGTATCATGACCGTTGTGCTGGGGGCATTGTTCCTGTGGAGGATGAACAGCAACAGGGCACCCACCAAGGTTTGCAAGGCGAGTTTGGCAAGCGACGATATGCCGTCCCCGTCAGTTCTTCGTGCTTTGGCGATGTCGTCGATCAGACCGACAGCGGCAAACAGGACCAGGGCAAGCAGGGGAAAGAGCACCCCCAGGTCAAGGCTGTGGGCAAAGATGAAGGTGGAGGCGACGCTTCCCATGACAAAGGCTAGACCTCCCACCGAGGGGGTCCCCCTCTTCATGCTTTGGGTGCTCACCAGCTCAGCCTTTATGGAGACCTGCAACATCGGGGCGAACCTGATGAGCAGCAACGAGATGAGAAATGTCAGGCCAAAGGCCAGGGCCATCTCAACTACCAGCATGGCCACCCCCTACCTCCTCTGGCTCAGGGCGGGTATCAACCGCTCCATCGCCACGCTTCTTGAAGCCTTGAGCAGGAAGAGGTCGCCTTGGCGGCTCCTCTTGACCAGATGGCTTTCCAATTCGGTGAAATCGTCGGTGTAGAAAAGGGACTCGGAGTACCCGCTTCCCTTCAGCAGGTCGTAGGCGCCCTTCATCTCCTCTCCATAGAGGGAGACCGATCCCAGCCTTGAGGCCTGCAGCTGTCGTGCAACCAGGGCATGGGCCTTTCGGCTCTCCCTGCCCAGCTCCTTCATCGGTCCCAGGACAACCTTCTTCTCCCCTTTCCATTGCAGGGTCTTGAGGTATCCGAGAATTGAGGAGGTGGATTCGGGGCTGGCATTGTAGGAGTCGTCGATGATGGTGACAGAGCTCTTGTGCACGAACGACCGCCCCTGCATCGGGTGGAAGCCTTGGAGGGACTGTGCGATATCCCTTGCATCGGCTCCCAAGGCAAGGCCAACCTGCACCGCCCCCATCACGTCGCGCAGCAGGTGCTCACCGACACACGAGACTTGGAAGCGTTCGCCTCCAAAGGTGAGGTCCCACCCATCCAGGCCCCTGTCCACAGCCTGCACCTCAGAGAGGCCGTACGGCTTGAGCCTGAGGTGCGAGCGCTCCTCCAGGAGCGCGGTATAGGGACAATCATCAGAGACAAAGCCCATCTGCATTGCAGGATGGAAGAGCTTGCCCTTCTCCCTGAGGATTGTCGAACGGCTCTTGAACTTCTCAAGGTGGGAGAGCCCTATGTTGGTCAGCAGCCCTATGTCGGGCTTGAGCATCTCAACCATCCGGTCCATCTCACCGACATGGTCGATGCCCATCTCGAAGATGCCGTAGTCAGTGTCAGGCTCAAGAAGCAGGATGCTCAGCGGCAGGCCTATCTCGCTGTTGAGGTTTCCCGGTGTCCTGACGGTTTTTCCCAAGGTTGAGGCTATGGCGGCTAAGGCCTCCTTGGTGGTGCTTTTGCCACAGCTGCCGGTTATGCCGACACTGGTGAAGCTGCCCACCATGGTGCGGTAGACACTGGCAAGGCTCTGAAGCGCAGTGAGTGGTTCGGAGACAAGGATGACAGAGCACCTGTAGGGCTCTGTCAGGGCAAGTGCATGTTCTTTCTCGGTGGCGGGGACCACAACTGCACTGCACCCATTCAAGGCGGCTTGCCCGACAAAGGAGATGCCCTTCTCAAACCTGCCGTCAAGGGCGAAGAAGAGCGAATTGTTCGAGCAGGTGCGCGAGTCTATCTGCACATCCTCGATTATCCTGCCGTTGGGGCGCACAACAACGCCACCGCACATGGCGGCAACCTGCGCAAGCGGGTAGCGTTGGTTGGAAAAGCCCCCCATCCTTGCCATCAGAGCCTCCTACCGACCATCACAAGGGTGTCGGCGTCGATCTGCTGGAGCAGGATGTCCTCCCGCCATGCCCCATGGGCCAGGGCTTCGGGCATCTTCTTCTGTGCTATCTGGGAGCGAAGCAGCCTCTGCTGCTCCTCGAGGTTCCTCAGCGACGAGCTGATGGTCCTGTACTCAACCTCAAGGGCCCTGTTCACGGCGCTTTGCCAGACAGGGACGAGCATGCTGGCCATGATGGCGAGCACCATGAGCATGGTGGCGGCGTGTTTCATCCGTACCACATTGGGGCTTTGCGCCTTGTATGTCTGCTGACGATCAGAGGTGTACCAATCTTGTTCCATATCACTCTCCAATTACTATTTCTAGATCTTTTCGACAATCCTCAACTTTGCACTGCGGCTAGGAGGATTCTCCGTACTCTCTGCATCCGTGGGTATCAGCGGCTTCTTTGTCAGGATCCTGATGGTAGGCTCATCGCCTTCACCCAAGCCCTTGAAAAACCATTTCACCCTGCGGTCTTCCAATGAGTGAAAGCTGATTACCGCAAGCCTGCCTCCACTACGAAGCGCATCCAGCGCCCCCTTGATGGCGGGCTCGATCCTGTCCAGCTCCCTGTTGACCTCTATGCGGATCGCCTGGAACGAGCGGGTTGCAGGATGGATGCGCCCATAGCGGTACCCTGAGGGGACCGCCTTGTATATGATGGAGGCAAGCTCATCGCTTTGCGTGATCTTCCCCGTCTTTCTCTTTTCAACAATCGCCTTGGCTATCCTGCGCGAATAGCGCTCCTCGCCAAACTGATAGATCACATTGGCGAGGCGCTCCTCGGGGTAGCCGTTGACCACATCCAGTGCGCTGATGGGGGCATCCTCATCAAGGCGCATATCCAACAGCTCGCCGCGCTTGAAGGAGAAGCCACGCTCGGACTCCTCGTAGTGGAACGACGAGATGCCCAAATCAAAAAGGACAAGGTCCAGAGGGGGTCCGTCATATTCTTCGAAGAACTCATCAAACCAGATATTTCTGGGGGTGAAGCGATCACCGAACTCCTGCATGCGCTCTATGGCCTTTGCCTGGATGGTGGTGTCACGGTCAAGACCGGTGACGTGCAGGTTCGGATAGGTGGAGAGGAAGAGGTGGGTATGCCCACCCTCCCCGCAGGTAGAGTCGACCATGTAGGCCTCCCTGTCCAAAGGGGGTTTGAGATACTCCAGGATCTCCGCCCTCATTACCGGATAGTGCACATATTCCATCAATCTTTCCCCCTGATCATATCGCTGAGCGACTGCGCCGAATCCAGGAAGTCAGCATTGCTCAGATCCATATACGCCTCGTAGTCGTCCTTGTTCCATAGTTCCAAATAGTTGCCGGTCCCCAGGAGCACACTCTCCTGGCGAACCACCAGACCCACGCTCTCGCGCAGCTTGGGTGGGATGTTGATCCTGCCCACCTTGTCTATCTCGCACAGCTGGGCCGGGGCTATCATGCCTCGCTGCAGGGTGCGCATCTTACGGTCGAACATGGCTCCGGGCCCATCGACTATCATGTGTTTCAACTCTTCAAACTGGGAGGGGAGCATGAGCCACAGGCAGGTTTCCAACCCTCTGGTCACGTACAGGGCATCGCCTTCCAAGGCGCTGCGAAGCCGTGCAGGGATAAGAATCCTGCCCTTGTCGTCTATGGTGTTGTAAAACTCACCAGTCAACATCTCCCATACTCCTTGCCCAATTTACACGATTTTGGGATTTCTTCCCACTCTCTTCCATAAATGTACACTTCTTACCACCACAATACAACCTGAGCCTGCCCTTAATTTATGGTGAGATGGGTACATAGGGAGGATAACAGCTTAACAGGCGTAGACCTTTGCCCTTGGTTTTTCATAGTATTCTTCAGACGTGAAAAACCCCCTCCTGAAAAGAAGGGGGTTTGGATGTATTGTTGAAAAGCTCTATCGCTCGGGATTGAAGATGTTGTAGTCGATATCCGGGAAGAGGATATCACGCTTCTCTGCCTTGACCAGCCACTCGGTGTTCACCGCATTCTTGCACATGTTGCCGTATACCACATTGAAGTTCCTCAAGTGGTCGGTGAGGCGCTTTTGTGCATACTCGGTGCTGGTCTTGTTGTAGAGGATGAAGGGCCAGTCGCTGGCCATGGAGAGCAGCACCTCACGTGCCGCCTGGTTGAGGAACCTCTGCTTCAAACTGATCTGGTCGCTGAAGCGTATGGCAAGCTCCTCCATCCTCTCTATGGCCTTGTGGATGTGGCGGTAGGTCCAGGCATTCGAGCCGTCAAGCCAGACTGAGCTGTATCCGCCCTGGCCCCAGGAGGAGAAGGCGGGCCTTGCAACCTGCAGCGACTCCCCTTCATTGGCCAGGAAGGCTGAGGGAGTGACCAGAGCCACCTCCTGTTCAGGCTTGCCGCTGAGGATCAGCACCTGTTCAAGCCAATCTATGCCCTCAAACCACCAGTGTCCGAAAAGCTCGGCGTCAAAGCCGAGGGTATAGAGGGGTGCATCAGTCATGGATGGGGAAAGTGCATCGCTTTTCTTCTTCAGGTTGTAGAGGAAGTTATGCGCATGCTCGACAATCTTTTCCTGAGCAACCTGGCGGTTATAGGGGTGCTTCTGGTCGGTGTTGCCTGTAATGGCCCAGTACTTGTAGCCTGTGAAGACCCGCACTTCAGGCTGGTGGATATACTCGCCGATGTACTCCATCGGAAGGTCGTATCCGATGTCACGGTAGAACTCGCGGTAGGAGCGGTCACAGGGATAGCCGCTGGTGTTTGACCAGACCAGGCTGGTCGCCTGGTAATCCCTTGGGAAGGCGGCTACCCCATTGGGACAGCGGATCGGACGATAATCCCCGTTGAGCACCCTGTCGGGGGAGAGCAACATGCTCTGGCTCGCTACCTGGAACCAGGTGATCCCGTGGTACTTGAGGGTCTCCTCAAGACCGGGGTAGTAGCCGCACTCGGGAAGCCAGAATCCCTTGGGCACATGGCCGAAGGTGGTGAGGAAGGACTGGATGGCCAGTTCGACCTGGGCATTTATGGCGGTGGGAAACTCCTGGTACAGGGGAAGGAATGCATGGGTAGCGGCGGTGGTTATGAGCTCGAGATGACCGCTGGATTCAAGGCTTTTGAACCCTTCAAGGATATGGCCCCTGTACAGGTCATTGAAATCGGTGAGGTTCTGCTTGAGCTGGTCGAGGTAGAACTGGGCCATCTCCAAGAACAAAGGCTGTTCGACGCTACAGCGGATGACCTCCTTCTCCCCGAGCTCGCGATGCAGCTCGAGATAGGAGTTGAACCTGTTCTGAAGGGATTCGTCGGTGAGCATGCACATGATGGTGGGGGAAATGCTTACGGTAAGGTTGTAGGGAACCTTCTCTTCGCGCAGTTTGTAGAACATGCGCAGCATGGGAAGGTAGCTCTCCGAAATGGATTCAAACAGCCAGTCCTCCTCCAGAAAGCGTGGGTACTCAAGGTGACGTACATAGGGAAGATGGAGATTGAGAATGAAGGCTACGGATTTTTTTGACATTAAAGCACACCTCCGCTTAAGGTCTGTGCTATTTCCTGCAGCACGGCATTATCGACTATCTCCCCTTCCTTGGTGACCAGGGAGGAGAAATGGACAGTGAACAGGTTGGGGTCCATGGCCATCTCATGGTAGTGGTCAGCCCAGTACGAGGGGTAGGTGGCGACGTTCTTGCTCTCGGCAAGGGACATCTCCAGGCCTTTCTTGTTTCTATAGCAGAGGGCGACGCTGTAGGAGTGCCCCATTTCAGGAAGGTTTACATTCCACTGGGTATCGTCCACACCCACGGTGATATCAAAGGTCTTCTCTTCATTGGTAAGCAAGGAAAGGGAGGTTACACGCAGGAAAAGGGAGCCACCCTTCTGTTCGTCTTCACCGAACACCTGCACCTTGGTCGCTGGGGAGATGGACCAGTAGGCATACGCCCAGATGGGGTCGCGCAAAAGGAGATGGATTGCAGTTTCGGCATAGACTTCAGGGAGGTCTTCAACACCAGGCAGCCCTTGGACATTCTGCATATTGCCTCTGAAATCGGTGAGGGCGTTGCAAAATCTCTTACGGCTGCCCTTGTTCCTCAAAGCCGAGGCACCAATGTCATCATCCTGTTCGCCATAGGCTTCCTCAAGTTCGTCAATGAGCTCTTCTCTCTCTAAAGTTTGCCAGTTCTCCAAACCTTCTTGCTGTGCGATGTACTGCAGTTCAGTCGTGGACAAGGAATCAATGTTGATCAGAATCATGCTTGCTCCCGGAATGTGTATTAAACGATGAGTAATCGTAAAAGAAACAGTTCCATTAGTCAACAGCATGCATGTTGGTCCCTATTCGAACAAAGTCTCCAATGCCAGGTCGATCATTGCATTGAAGGTGTTCTGGCGCTCTTTTGACGGGACTTGCTCCCCGGTCAGGATGGAGTCGCTGACACTGAGCAGTGTCAGGGCCTCCACGCCCTTGAGCCTGGCGAGGGTGTAGAGCTCGCAGCTCTCCATATCCACTGCAAGCGTCCCGAGCGAACGGGCAAGGGCGACCTTCTCATCCCCTTGCACGTCATAGAACTGGTCGCTGGTGAAGACGTTTCCCACCTTGAAGCCGACTTTGGCATTCAGGGCATGGGTATAGGCCTTCTGAAGCAGTGAGAACGATGCTGTAGGGGCATGCTGGTAGAGCCCGAAGCGCGAGCGGTTCATACCGCTGTCGGTGTCCGCACCCTGGGCGATGAGGATGTCCCTGAGGTGGAGCCTCTCATCTATGGTGCCGCACGTTCCGACCCGTATGAGCCTCTTTGCCTTGAAGGTGTCTATCAGTTCATGGGCGTAGATGGAGAAGGAGGGCATGCCCATGCCGGTGCCCTGCACCGAGACGCGATTGCCTTTCCAATAGCCTGTATAGCCGTACATGCCGCGGATCTCGTTGTAGCAGAAGACATCGCTGAGGTATGTCTCGGCTATATGCTTGGCCCTGAGGGGGTCCCCTGGAAGCAGTACGCTCTCAGCGACGCTTCCTTCCTTAGCTACGATATGTATGCTCATCCTGATTCTCCTTTCCCTCATATTCACCCATAAGGGGTGTGTTGGCAAGACAAACATCCCTGATTGGCCTATCATTGCCTCTCTATCCTATGATATACTCTCTGATGAATTATGAATAAGATAAATAAAACAACCGACCTGATTCTCCATGGGCATTTCTATCAGCCCCCTAGGGAGAATCCACGAACAGGAATCATAGGAAAACAACTCTCGGCTTCACCATATCCTGATTGGAACGAGAGAATTTATTCCGATTGTTATAATGCAAATGTCCACTCCCGATATCTTTCGGGAGTAAGACGAATCCTCTCAATGACCAACAACTATGAGTACATCAGTTTCAACTTCGGCCCTACCCTACTCAGTTGGCTCGAACGCACGCATCCTGATACCTATGCCCTGATCATAGAAGCGGATAAGAAAAGCGTGGAACGTCTCGGTCATGGCAATGCCATGGCACAGAGCTTCAACCATACCATGCTCCCCCTCTGCACTGAAGAGGAGGCAAGGGCCCAGATAGTCTGGGGCCTGAAGGACTTTTCCCTACGGTTCGGTAGGGAAGCTGAAGGGATGTGGCTTCCTGAGACCGGTATCAATCCCATGGTAATAGACCTGCTCAGCGAGTACGGCCTGAAGTTTGTGATCCTCTCCCCCTGGCAGTGCAGAAGCATAGAGAATGAAAAAGGGAAGATGGTCGATCTCAAGGGCAAGAGCGCCCCCTATGGCAAGCCTTTTATCCTTACAGGAGCCAAAGGCAAGACCATAAGCGCATTCTTCTACCATGCGAGCCTTGCTGAGGGCATCAGTTTCGGGCACCTGCTCAGGGATGCCGACAACCTCTATGCAAGACTGCTAACCATTAAGCGAGAGGAGAAACAAGATCTTATCCAGACCGCTACCGATGGGGAGATCTACGGACACCACGAACCCTATGGGGATATGGCCCTTGCAGCCCTGATAAAGAAAGTCCATGAACGCTCAGATTTCAAATTCACCAACTATGCCACCTATCTTGAAGCCAATCCAGCTAATGTCAAGGCTGTCCTCCATGATGGAGAAGCGAGCAAGGGTACCAGCTGGTCATGCGTCCATGGGGTATCAAGATGGTACAAGGACTGTGGTTGCCACACAGGGGGGGATGAATCATGGAACCAGAAATGGAGAACCCCTCTGCGTTTGGCCTTTGATAATCTGGGAAAGAAGATAGATAGCTGCCTCAAGCAGGAGGTCAGTCGCATCTTCTCGGGATCCTTGGAGGCGAGCCATCTCGTTGAGATGTTC
>CAZGOK010000019.1:0-17389 GCA_964527665.1 uncultured Sphaerochaeta sp. | reverse complement strand
CTTGCCTGGCCTCCTGTTTCTGTAGAGTCTGGTGATATGAAACCCGCTTCTGAACCTGTTCTTCAGGTGCAGAGTCCCTCTCGATTTACTTTGGCTGAGACGGTTTCTCTGAAAGGTGACAAGCGCCCTCTACCTGTTGAAGAGAAAGAGCAGATCTATTTGGAAGAGCTGGAATCTTCATTGGAAGGGACCTTGCCTAATCGGCTTCGTGATATTCTGGGTAAGCTTGAAGAGAAGGGTGAGAACGAGTTCTTTGATTTCTGCAAGACAGCAGGAGAGGCGTTGCTCAAAACCACCTCTTCCCTTATTGAACAGGCAAGGCAGTCACAGCTTCTGGATAGCAAGGACAAGATGTTCACCATTCCCGGCTATGACCTTACTGTTGTATTGGTAACCGGAAGAAGCGATATGCTGCGTTCCTGGGATAGGAAGAACAATGTTGCGGCCATCATGTACAACCAGGGCAAGACCAGCTGGGAGGTTCTCTACCTGAACTATTCCTCTGCTGGTGTGCTGACCCAGGCGGAGGAGAAAACTATCCGCTTTGAGGATTTTTCCCATACTGATTGGAAGTATGTGGTCAACCTTGGGCAGCGTATCATGGAACGGAAGAAGGGAAAAGAATGACAGAGAAGGATATCGCAGACCGTTTGCAGGTTGCCATTGTTGCGGCCAACAGGGCAGGCTCGTTTGTCTTGGAGGCTGGGAAGCGGGGCAACCACACAATACATCGCAAGCAGGCCAATGACTTTGTAACCGAGACCGACAAGCTTTCGGAAGAGCTCATCATCTCCATCATCAGGGAGCATTTTCCCCATGATGCCATATTTGGCGAAGAGACAGGCTCCAGTGGGGATCGCTCCTATGGGCGCTGGATCATAGACCCCATCGACGGGACGACCAACTTCTTTCGGTCCCTTCCAAACTACACCATAAGTATCGCCTGGGAGATGGAGCCTTACAAGCCTTTGGTGGGCGTTGTGTTCAACCCCCGCCAAGATGAACTTTTTTGGGGGAGTAGGGGTGGTGGTGCATTTCTCAACGGAGAGCCCATCCGGGTATCGGACCTTGATGATCCTTCGCATGCCATTATGGTTTGTGTCCCTCCTCATCGTCATCACAAACTTTCTGTGACGTACTTTGAAACCATGTATCGTCTTTTTCTTGAAGTCAGCGACCTCAGGTCCTTTGGTTCCAGTGCCCTAGAACTGAGCTACATAGCAGCCGGTCGGCTCGATGGGTACTATGAGCTCTGTCTAGGATATTATGATATGGCAGCGGGTGCCTGCATACTAGAGGAAGCCGGAGGTTCCTTCTCTCCTGCAGACCCTCTTGTACCGTTCACCGACAGCCGCTGTGATCTTGTTGCAACAAATGGCTTGATTCAAGAGTGGTTATTGCATATGGTTCAAGCATGAAATTCAAATTAGCAATCTTTGATCTCGATGGTACCTTGATGGATACCTCCTCTGGAATATTTGCCACTGCAAATAAGGCTATGGAGTTGGTTGGTCGTGAACCTGAATATGACATTGAACAACTGAGCAAATTCATTGGCCCTCCCATAGACCAATGCTTCATCAATACCTTCAATCTTGAAGAAGAGCTTATAGCCGATGCTATAGCGCACTATCGCAAGGAGTATGAGCTTCGAGGACAGTTTGGGGCGAAGGAGTACCCTTCGATCAAGAACACCCTGGAGAAGCTCAAGGATAGGGGATACCTCCTTGCCGTCGGCTCCCTCAAGACAGAGTACCTTGTGCTCTCCATGATGGACCATTTCGGCTTTGCCCACTTTTTTTCTTCGATACGGGGAGGCGACCTGACAGGGAGCCTCAGTAAGACAGATATCGTCAACAAGGTTCTTTCTGACCTCAATATTGATGCATCAGATGCAGTGCTCATCGGAGATACCATCCATGATGAAAAGGGAGCCAAAGAGGCTAACGTCTCTTTTATTGCAGTCGATTATGGGTTTGGATTCCCCAGAGGCCAAGAGAAGAATGACTCGATGATGGCCGTTGTCTCCAGCCCTGAGGAGTTGCTCTCCCTGCTCTAACAGCCATCTCTTCTCATGCATGCCTCCACCTTGTGTGGAGGTTTTGTTGTCTGAATACACAAAGACTTTTTGTTGATGATCATTTTGATCATCAATATTCTGAAGTCAGGCCTTGGTTCTCTGGCTCCATCTGGGTAGGGAAGATGAATATGGCAGCAAAGAGGGTTAGAACAAATACCTGTGGTATGGTACCTCGGTCAGAGGTGGATGCTTTGCTGGCAAGCCAAACTGACGAGAAGATACTGACCTTGTATGAACAGTATAAAGACAACCCTAGTATCGAATGGAAAGAGAGTATTAAGAAAGTTGTTTTGGCTCATGGACTGATCTTGACTTGATTTCACATTCCCGCTGTTTCTTCCTCCCTGGTTTTTATACCTTGGTACTGCTTGCAAGAGAGTGGCTCAGACGGTATTGTTAGCGTATAGGAGAAACAGCACATGAATACCAAGATTGAGAAGAAACTCGTCAACACAGATAAGGCTCCTGCAGCCATCGGACCATACAGCCAGGCTATCATAGCAGCACCTTTTGTATTTACCTCAGGGCAGCTTCCTGTCGACCCCAAGACCAATGAGCTGGTTGGCGGCGATGCGGCAAACCAGGCCAAGCAGGTCTTTGAAAATATGAAGGCGGTCCTCGCAGAAGCAGGCACTGACCTTTCCAAGGTTGTAAAGGCAACTGTATTCCTCAAGGACATGAATGACTTTGCAGCGGTTAATGCTGTATACGCCTCCTATTTTGTTGAAGGGATTCTCCCTGCACGATCGGCTGTCCAGGTTGCCAGGCTTCCTAAGGATGTAGCGGTCGAAATCGAGATGATCGCCCTGATCTAACAAGAACCAGCAGGAGGTAAGGGGATGAAACGCACACCGTTGTATGATGTGTACAGTCAGTACGAAGGGGTCAAGCTCGTCGATTTCGGCGGCTGGGAACTTCCGGTCAATTATTCCAAGGGCATCAATGCCGAACATGAGGCGGTACGAACAGGCGTTGGTCTGTTCGATGTCTCCCATATGGGCGAGTGCCTGGTTACCGGAGAGAACGCAGCATCCTTTTTGGACTATCTGTGCACCAATGCCATCAGCAGCATGAAAAAGGGTGAGGTCATGTATACCATGATGTGCTATCCCAACGGTACGGTGGTCGATGACCTGCTCATCTACTGCCGGGACCGCACCTCCTTCCTGGTTGTCATGAACGCCTCGAACATTGAAAAGGACCTCGCCTGGATGCAAGAGGGTGTGCCCTACCCAGGGCCTGAGTGGCCAACCATCGTAGACCTCTCCGACCGCACGGCCTTGCTTGCCCTGCAGGGCCCCTTGGCCATCGATGTCCTGAGGAAACTGGTCCCTGAGTGTGCTGATATGCCTGCCTTCACCTACCGCTCCCCTTGTGCAGTGGGTGAGGTCATGACCCTTATCAGCCGCACTGGCTATACCGGCGAAGATGGCTTTGAACTCTACTGTGCCTCTGAAGAGGCCGCCCTTCTTTGGGATACCCTTCTTGAAGCGGGAGAGCAGCAGGGCATCGAGTGCTGTGGCCTGGGGTGTAGGGATACCCTTCGCCTGGAGGCAAAGCTCCCACTCTACGGCCATGAGATTAGCGACAGCATCACCCCCCTAGAGGCAAACCTCGGCTACTTTGTCCGTCTTGAGAAAGAGGATTTCTGTGGTAAGGAGGCCCTTGCCAGGCAAAAGCAGGAGGGGATACCCAGAACCCTTCGTGGTGTGGTGATGGTTGACAAGGCCGTTCCCCGTGCAGGGTGTGAGGTCTTTCTAGGGGACGAGAGCATCGGGTTTGTCACCAGTGGGACCAAAAGCCCCACCTTGCAGATATTCTGTGCCTATGTCCTCATCAAGCGGGAGCCCAAGCTTGCGTTTGGTGATGAGCTGACCATTGAAATCCATGGAAAGAAGAAACGCTGCACCCTGGTGAAGACCCCCTTCTACAAACATGGGAAGAGATACGACCAGTAGGATGATCCGAGCACAAAGCTACGCACCAGAAGGTTTCATAGCCTTGGACAACTCCGCCCTTATCTACCCTCCGACGGAGGCCAAGTATAATGCGAACACCTATAGGATTTCTATGGACCTGGTGCAGGAGATCGTCCCCCAGATCCTGGAGCTTGCCGTGCATGCGATGCTGGAACGCTGTCCATATGCCAAGGTAAGCCTGCACAAGGGGTTTTTCTGGTACTACCTCTCTCCCAACCAGAAAAGTCCTGTCCTGCATGAGGAGGGATCCTACCCCAGTGCAAGGATCTCCTTCAAGGATAACAATGGCTACCTCTTCAAAGTGCTGTATGGCAAGCACAGGATAGCCTTGGAGTGCTTCCATGCCCTTACCGACGGGTCGGGAGCCCTTGTCTACCTGAAGATGATCGTCAGTGAGTATTGTCGCCTCGCTGATATCGCCGATGTTACGTTCAGCGGAGCTCTGGACTTAAGCCAACGCCCAGAGAGGGAGGAGTTCAGCGACCCTTTCCAGCACTTCTACGACAAGACTCTACCCGGGACCCCCTCAACAGGGGCTGCCTATCATCGAAGGGGAACAGGGGAATATGACGACAGGGTAAAGGTCATCAGCGCAATGGTTGATGCACAGGCCCTGCGAGACCGGTGCAGGGAGCGCGGCTATACGATAACCGTATACATAGCCTCTATTTTGGCGATGGTGCTGCTGCAGTTCCAGAAAGAGGAGGTGCCGAAGCAGAAAAGGCGCAAGCCCATCAAGCTCTCGGTTCCTATGAACCTGAGGAATATTTTCCATTTCGATACCATGAGGAATTTTACCCTCTTTGCCGTTCCCGGCATCGAGCCTGCCCTTGGAGAGTACACCTTTGAAGAGATCCTCAGGAAGATGCATCTGGACATGGCCCTTTCCCAGGACCCCAAGCTGATTCGGAGCCAGATAAAGCGGAACGTAGGAGGCGAGCGCCACATCCTTATGCGCTTTACCCCCACCGCCCTAAAGAACCCCCTGTTCAAGTTGCTCTCCGACTCCCTTGGGGATGACCTGTATTCCGCAGTACTCTCCAACTTGGGGTATGTGAAGGTCCCCGAGGAGCTTGAAAGCTCCGTTTCGCGCATGGACTTCTATCTCTGTCCCGGACAGATGAACAAAGTTTCCCTTGCAGTCATCGGGTTCAAGGATAAGGTGGTCATCAACTTCAGTAGCTTTTATAATACCGACACCGCCTTGGAGCGGGAGTTCTGCCGTTTCCTTGTGCAGGATGGCATCAGCGTTGAGGTTTCGACCAACCGTCAAGAAGAGAACAAGGAGTGATCGATGGCATATTGCATCAAGTGTGGGGTTAGGTTGGAAGAAAGGGCACAGCAGTGCCCCCTGTGCCAGACCCCTGTGGTCCTGCCTCCTGGTATGGAGCGAGGGCATTCTGAACCTCTGTTCCCCCAGCCCCTGCCAGAAGCAGGGACAGGAGGGATAAACAAGACAAGCAAGGGCATCATCGAGCTCATACTTGCCCTATTGGTCGTCAGTGAGATCAGCATAGCACTGACCATGTGGTTTTCTGGAAACATGGAGCACAGCTTCATCCCCCTGTTCAGCACTGCAATGGCTGCCCTGGTCATAGCGATGGCCTTGTTGGCCAAGCATACCTATGTTTGGCAGAGCACCATCCATATCGTGCTGGTCTCAGTCTATCTGCTCGCCCTCGATGCGATGGACTACCACCTGCGTTGGTCCTTCATTGTGGTAGGAGCCTTGGCCCTTCTCTGGGTTTTTGGTGTCTTCACCACAACAAAAAAGGCCAAGGCGCACCCTGGGTGGACAACTCTTCTGCTCATCGCCTCCCTCCTTGGGTATGTTGCCCTGATCAATTGGGTTGTCGCAGGGGCCCTGACATGGTTTGTTCCGGTAGCCTTGCCCTCGGCTGGGGTGCTGTTCCTGGGAGTAGGGCTCTTTTTCCTTCTCTTCCTGACGCGTAACAAGACGCGCATCCCCCTAGCAGACCTTGTCTTCTTCAACCTGATAGTCCTGTTCCTGACCTTTACCACCCTGGATCTTTTCATGACCCACTACAGGCAGGGGGCCTGGACTCTGAACTGGTCAGTGAGCCTGCTCTCTGCAGCGGTGGTGCTGATGCTCCTTCTCGGTGGTGTCTCGGCAAGTCGCCGCCTGAGACGGTACTTTACCAGCCAGCACAGGCATGACTAGGTAAAGTCTGCAAAGCTTGCACCGGCTGCCCTCACCAGGTCCTGCGGATCTATCTTCAGTTCCAGACCGCGTAGGCCAGCACTGACGTAGATATGCTCGTGTAGGAGAGCAAGCTCCTCGACAAAGGTGGGGAAGTGCCTCTTCATCCCCAGTGGTGAGCACCCTCCCCGCATATAGCCGGTCAGGGGGTGCAGGTCATCGATCTTGATGAGGTCGATTTCCTTGCTTCCAGTCACATCTCGTGCTTTCTTCAGGCTGACTGAAAAGTCTGCAGGCAGGCAGAATACAAACACCTCATTGTCACTGTTTTGCATCACAATGGTCTTGAACACCTGTTCGTTTGGGAGGCCGGCGCTAGAGCTCGCATGCACGGCATCGAGATGCTCCTCGTCCCACTCATAGGAGAGCACTTCATACCCTATGCCCAGGCTATCCAGGATTCGCATTGCATTGGTTTTCTTCATGGCTGTATCCTATCCAATTCCAAGGCGGCAGGCAAGGATGAAAAAAGAGACCCGGAGGTCCCTTTTTTCATCCTTGTTCTTTCCTTACGTGGATTGTTCCTTGTTTGGATCGCTCACCACTACTTGTCATCAATGGCAAATGAGGTCCCTAATGCTGACGGAGAGGCAAACGAACCTTTCTTCTTCTGGTTGATGATCGTCATGGCGGTGAGCACCACCAGCGTGATCAGGTAGGGGGAGAAGGCGAGGAACTGCGTCGGTATGACCATTTCGAATCCTGCCGCCTGCAAGCTGAACTGCAAGCTGGTGATCCCACCGAAGATCAGGGTCCCTATTACCACCCTTCCTGGATTCCAGGCGGCAAAGATGACCAAGGCTATGACGATCCAGCCCTTGCCGCCGGTCATGCCGTCATTCCAGCTAGGGGTGAAGCTCAGTGAAAGGCACGCACCGCCAAGGCCTGCAAACATGCCCCCGATCACCGTATAGACATAGCGGACCTTCGACACTGAGATACCCATGGCAGCTGCAGTCCTGGGGTTCTCACCGACAGAGCGCACGACCATGCCGTGCTTGGTCTTGTACATGAAGAACCAGGCAAAGGGGATGATCAAATAGAGGGCATAGGTGAGTACACTGACATCAAACAGGGCTCCCACTATGGGAATCTTGCTCAAGCCAGGAATCGCTATGTTGTCGAATTTGGTTGCCAGGTTCATGCCGCAGAGGTTGAACTTGTTGGAAGCAGGTCCCAGACGCTGGCCAAGGAAATTAGCCATGCCGGTTCCCAGCATCGTGATGGCAAGGCCGGAGACAACCTGGTTCGCCCTCATGCTGATGCATAAGAACGCGTGCATCAGGGAGAAGAAGGCACCGACGAGCATCGCCACCAGTATTGCCAGGTAGAGGTTCCCAGTAGAGAACGCTGTTGCAAAGCCTGAAAGGGCTCCCATGAGCATGATGCCTTCCATTCCGAGGTTCAGGATTCCTGTCTTTTCGGTAAATACCTCCCCAAGGGTGGCATAGGTGAGGGAGGTTCCCATCGCTAGGGTCGCTGCAAGCAGCTTGGTTGTAAAATCTATCCAGTTCATGCGGAAATCTCCTTATGTTTGCCCAGGATTCGCAACCTGTATTCGGTGAATACGGTACCGGCCAAAAGCGGAATGAGGATAAGGCCCTGCAGGACCTCTCCCATCGCTGCCGGCAGCTTGAGGGTTATCTGCAACGCATCCGATCCTGTTTCCAGGGCAGCCATGAGCAGTGCTATGAAAATGGAGGCGATCGGGTTGAGTCCACTCATCCATGCGATGATGATGCCGGTAAAGCCGTAGCCTGCATCAACACCCTTGGTAAGCTGGTGTGTGACCGCAGCGGAGTCGATCGCCCCTGCAAGACCGGCAATGCCTCCGGAAATGAGCATGGCCAGGATGATGTTCTTCTTGATGGAGACACCTTGGCATCGTGCAGCACGTTGGTTCTTGCCTATCATGTTCAGCTCGAAGCCCCACCGGGTCTTGTACAGGACAAACCAGAGCACGACCACCAGGATAAGGGCAAAAAAGATACCGGCATGGACACGACCCCAGATCCTGGGCAACCAGGCGAACTCCGGGTAGCGGACCGTTCCCATGTTTCCCCTGGGGGCTTTCCATGCATTGATGTACAGGTATTCGGCGTATCCTATGATGATGTAGTTGAGCATCAGGGTCGCCAGTGTCTCATCGACACCCCACTGTGCCTTCAAGACCCCGGGGACACCTCCCCAGATCGCCCCGAAGAGGACGCCTACCACAATACCTACTGGCAAGAACATCCAGTTGGGCAGGAAGGTCCAGAACTGCATCACCCACGTGATGCCGATAGCTCCGCTTACATACTGGCCCTCTGCTCCGATGTTCCAGAACTTCAGGCGGAAGGCTATGCCCACCGCAAGGCCGCACAGCAGCAGCGGTATCGCCTTGACCAAGGTGAACTGGATCTTTGACTGGCTGCCGAATGCTCCCTTGGCCATCGCCATATAGGTCTGGATCGGGTTGGCCCTATTGAGGCCAAGAACTATCGCCCCAAGCAAAAAAGAGATCACCAACGATACTATGGGGACCAGGATGGTCATCTTTCGGGATTTGCTATCCCGTTTCTCGAGGGCAAATCTCATATGTCCCTCCTTTCCACGCCGGCCATCAACATGCCGAGCTCTTCTGTCTTGGCATCCTTCACATCCATAGTATCCATGATTCTTCCTTCGAACATGACGGCAATCTTGTCAGCCACCATCAATAGCTCTTCCAACTCTTCGGAGACCAGGAATACTGCATTGCCCATATCCCTTTGCTTGATAATATTCTGCCTCACAGCCTCAGTGGCCCCTACGTCCAGACCCCGCGAAGGGTAGACCGCTATGAGAATGCCTCCACAGGAGTCTATCTCTCGTGCAAGGATGGTCTTCTGGATATTGCCTCCGCTGAGGAACTTTACCGAAGTGTCCTGAGACGGTGTCTTGATCGTAAAGGTCTCGATGAGCCTGTCTGCAAAGAGGCGGACCCAACTGCGTTTTATGATGGAGTGGTCGCTGAGCTCCTTGGTGCGGTATTTCTTCATGGAGAGGTTGTCCCCAACACTCATGTCCCCGACAACCCCCATCCTGCCGCGGTCGGCAGGGATATGGCTGACACCACCTCTGATGATCTGTAGCGGTGTCTTGTTGGTATAGTCCTTGCCCCTGATGAGCACCTGACCGCTAGAGACCGACATAAGGCCGGTAAGGGCCTCTGTCAGCTGTTGCTGACCATTGCCTGCAACACCGGCAATGCCGAGGATCTCTCCCCCGCGCAAGGCAAAGGAGACGTCATCAAGGATGCGTTTGCCCCCTCCTGCGATGCTCTCCATAACCAGGTTCCTGGCCTCGAGCATCACCTCTGTCGGCTTGTATGGACCCCGGTCCAATGAAAAGAGGATATCCCTTCCCACCATCATGTTGGCAAGGTCCTGTATTCGTTCTATCGTGGAGGTTGGGCAGACGTTGACACTCTTGCCCCGTCTGAGCACCTGGACGGTGTGGGAGAACTCCATGACCTCATCCATCTTGTGGGTGATGAAGATGGCACTCTTGCCCTCCTGGAGCATCTTCTTGATGATCTCGTTGAGGTCTCTCGCCTCCCCGGGGGTCAGTACCGCCGTCGGTTCGTCGAGTATGAGGATTTCGGCTCCTCTATAGAGCAGCTTCAGGATCTCAACGCGCTGTTGCTCCCCAACAGAAAGGTCATGGATTATCTTATCGGGATAGACTTGCAGGCCGTAATGCTTGCTCAGCTCTGTGATGTTCTTTTTGATTTCTGCCATGGGAGGTACGAAAGGCAGGTCCTTCATACCCAAGATGATGTTTTCAGCAACAGTCATGTTGCCCACCAGCATGAACTCCTGGTGTATCATCCCTATGCCTAGGGCCATGGAGTCCTGGGGGGAGTTGATCTCTGCAAGCTTCCCCTTGATGTATATCTCTCCATGATCAGGTCGGTAGAGTCCGACCAACATATTCATGAGGGTGCTTTTTCCGGCACCATTTTCGCCCAGTAGGGCAAGGACCTCTCCCCGGTGCAGCGTAAGGTTTACGTTGTCATTGGCTAGTACTCCGGGGAAACGTTTGGTAATGTCAACCATACGCACAACAGGCGTATCGTCGGGTGTAATTTCTTGCATGGTGTATCCAGTTGTGTGGTTGTCCTTTGAAAGGACTATCCTGAAAGAAGTAGAGGCGGGCATGAGCCCGCCCCTATTGCTAGAGTGCATTCGGTTATTTTACCTTACCGACGACGCCCTCTACGAACCAATCCATGGTCAGCATGGCTTCGTCTGCCATTTTCTCACCGGCTTTCTGACGAACCTTTCCGGTATTGTCCTTGATCTCTCCCCAGAACACATCCCATTTCCTGTCATGGATTTCTGTCTGTTTAGCCATGATCTCTTTTTGGAATTCAGCAGGGACCAGAGGGGAGATGGAGGAGAGGTGAATCATATCATCCTCAAGCCCGCCCCAGTAACTCTGGCTCTTCCAAGTGCCGTCAATAGCACTCTGGACAGCAGGGATCATGTAGTTGCCCCAGTTCCACATGGTGGAAACGAGGACCCTGTCATCACCGATCATGCTTCTGAAGTCAGCATTGTACCCGATTGCAAACTTGCCACGCTCGATGGCGGCCTTTGCAGGTTCGGTGGTATCCTGGTGCTGTCCGATCACGTCACAGCCCTGGTCAAGCAGGGAGACTGCAGCCTGGCGCTCCAAGGAGGGGTCATACCAGGTGTTGGTCCATACGACAGTAACTGTTGCCTTGGGATTGACAGCCCTGGCACCACGGGTGAAGCCGTTGATGGCACGTACGACTTCAGGAGTGTTGAAAGCGCCAACGAAACCGAGTTTGCCGGTTGGGGACATCTTTGCAGCAATCATGCCTGAGAGGTAGCGCATCTGGTACATTCGGCCAAAGTAGTTGGACATGTTGTCATTGAGCAGGTAGCCGGAGCAGTGCTCGAAATAGACGTCAGGGAAGTTTTTTGCAACGTTGAGCATATACTGCTGGTAGTTGTAGGAGTTTGCAAAGATAACCTTACATCCCTCATCAATGAGGTTCTCCATTGCCCTTTCACTATTTTCGTTTTCTGCAATGTCTTCCAGTCTGTAGACCTGAACCTTGTCCCCAAAATGCTTCTCAAGGGCGATGGTGCCCTGGTCGTGCATGTAGGAATAGCCCATGTCTCCAGGAGGACTGATGTAAATGACTCCGACTTTCATCGGACCTTCGGTCTTAGCCGGGGTGGCTTCTTTTGATCCCTGTGCAAATGCAAAGGAAGAAACCATCAGTACGATCAACAAGAGAACGATACCTTTTTTCATGACTCTCTCTCCTTAAAGATTGTGTGATGGGGCGATTATACCCGCTGATCTAGAACAACTCAAATTATACGGGACGTTTTAGGCGCTGTCAAAGCAATAATGATAAACATGCAAAGAGGTATCCCGCAGAAAACAAGTTCTGTCATGCGAATTCCATCATAATGTAGTGCTCTATATGCAGATGGCCACAATTTGTAACGATAGTAGAAAAAAATGGGCTTATTGGGTGAATTGTGCATATGCCTGAATTTTTTGTTGCGATTGTAGGTTTGTTGATACAACGCGGAGTGTCTATGAAAAGCATATACTACAAGCAGGGGGAAAAGATGTGGGATATTTCGTTAAAAGGGCATATTGTTCCATTTAGTGCTTGCCTAGACTTTTCTGCTAATGGTACTATAGGAAATTAGTGCAGTAGTGGTAGGGAGAGAGCATGATAGTATTATCTCCAGACTACAGCAATTACTCCCAAAGGATTACAATGCGATATGAATATACCAGCTAGGAAACGTCTTATACTGTTACTTGTCCTGTTTTTTTCCACACTCCTGTTCGCCGCTGAGGGCTCGGGCCTGGTTGTAAGATCACCTCTCTTTGGCCCTGACGTACTCTCGCCGGCTTTTGATGAGAAGGCTTTGCTTCTCCAATCCTACTCCGAGCAGCTCGGCCTCGCCTTGGTGCAGGTTGAGGAGAAAGCTGAAACCCGGGTGCTCAGCGCCATCAGCAGCGGCTCTTATCCCGTAACCCCTGGGGACAGGTTCCGTCTGGTTTATCTTGACGGGTTGCAGACTATCACATTGGAGCTGCAAGCCGATGAAAAAAGTATGGTCACCGTCCCCGGCCTGGGAACGGTGAACTGTTGTGGCCTCACCTTCATTGAGATGAAGAGAGAGGTCCTTTCCATGGTGCAGACCTACCACAGCTACTCCAACCCCCAGCTTGTCCTTACCGGCACAGGCTCCTTCAGCGTCACCGTCATCGGTGAGGTGGACGGGACGCGTATGGTTCCCGTCTGGGGCCTTTCAAGGCTCTCAAGTGTGGTCGGCAGTGCCACCGCCTATGCATCTACACGCAATATCCTCATCACGCACTCAGACGGAAGCTCTGATACCTATGACCTCTACCTAGCCTTGCGCAAGGGCTCCCTTGAGCAGGACCCCTTGCTTAGAAGTGGCGATGTCATCACCATACCCCGTTCAGAGAAGACCGTGGTGCTTGCAGGCAATGTCTATGCACCGGGAACCTACCAGCCGAAGGAAGGGCAGACCCTCAAGGATCTGGTCACCTCCTATGGGGGAGGGGTCTTGAACAATGCCGATGTGCAGAAGATCAGGATCCAACGATATAATAAGAAGAACGGAGCCTGGGAAGTGACCTATGCAGACCTCTTCAGTGGTGAGCCGATGGCATTGCAGCATATGGACCAAATAGTCATCGATACTCTCAGGTCCTCGGTACAGACGGTAACCATAGAGGGTGCTGTCGCAGCGAGCGAAGCGTATGACAGCCTCTCCTCAACTGCGTTGGTGGGCACCTCATCGGGGAGAATCTTCTATCAGTTCTATCCAGGGGAGAGTGTGCGCCAGATGCTGGGTACAATAGAGCCTCGCCTGATGACCGTCAGCGACCTTGACGGCTCCTATCTGCTTCGCTCTCAGAAGCGCATCCCGCTCAAGGCTCAGCAGATCCTCTATGGCAATGATGCCAATGCTCTCTTGCCCTTGGAAAGTGGGGACATCTTCATCATCCCCTTTAACCAGCGCTTTGTAACGGTGAGTGGTGGGGTAGTTCGTCCGGGGGTCTTTGCCTACGTTCCCGACAAGGGGGCGTCCTACTATATATCCTTGGCAGGGGGTCTCAGCGACGATGCGTCGGTTCCCTCCTCCATCAGGGTGTATGATATTGAAGGGGAGAAACTGGACATCACCGGAGAAATTCCTCCCGAATCCTCCATCAGGGTAGGAAAGAGTACATTCATCAAGGATATTGCCCCGACTGTGGCAGTCATCGGCCTGGTCACCTCCATCTTGGGGATAGTGGCATCAGTCATTGGTATTATCGTTAGTTCACAAAAGCTGTAAGGGGTATATGCAATGAGTCAACAAGAAGAGTTTCAGGCTGGGTATACCCAAGGTGATATGAATGAAGAGGGGATCTCCATCTCCGAACTGTTCAATATTTTCAGGCAGAGGATTGGATGGTTTGTCGTGGGGCTGCTTGTGGTCGTTGCCGCTGCGATCGGATACCTCTATTACGTTGTGCCCCAATATGAGAGCCAGGTCTCGGTCCTTGTCGATCCTATCCAGAAGTCCTCTTCCATAGAGAACTTTCTGGACGGTGGTGCAAACACTACCAAGATCGCCACAGAGGTGGAGCTCATCACCAGCCGCAAGAACATTGAATATGCCCTGAGCACTTTGGACCTTGGCTCCTACGCTGATGCCGATGGCAATGCCTACTCCGACAAGGAGATCCTGGGGAGTGTGAAGAACCGCATTGTGGTCTCCACGGTCAAGGATACCAACATCGTGCGTGTCACCGTCACTGATGCTAACCGTGCATTTGCCAGAGATCTGGCCAATGCCCTGGCTTCAAGCTATGACAACCTTCTCACCGGCATTGCCAAGAACTCCAAGACGGCACAACGGGAGTTCATACAGTCGCAGATACCGATCAATGATACATCTTTGCAGAATGCATCCGACGCCTTGGGAGACTTCAGGGAGAACAGCGACATCATCCAGCTAACCGACAAGAGCTCCCTGCTTGTCGAGCAGATCTCCTACTATACGCTGCGCCTGGAACCCCTGCGCTTGCAGCTGAACGAATCGCTTGTCTTTATCAACTCCTACAATGAAGGGCTGGAGAAGGCTGGCATACAAGGGGTCCTCTCCCTTGATCGTATCCGCAAGGACGCTGTCGTTGCAGCAAAGCTCGCCGAGCTCTCCGCCTGGAAGACCGAGCTGACGATGTATGAATCGCTTGTCTCTCCTTCCCCTAATCAGGGGACAACCACCTCCCTGGCCTCCAGCTCCTCACGAACCTATGTCCTTAATAGTGCGATCTCACAGACAACAAAGGATCTGCTGGATAGGGTGACCACCCTTACCCGCACCTATGCCAAGGATGCGAACATCCAGGCAATAGTGCAGGCATTGACTACTGAGGTCGGCATCGAGGTGCTGCAGGAGCGAGGCAAGGTCTTTGTCGATGAGCTCTCAAAGCTTCCTGTCCTTGAACGCAGGCTCTCCGAACTGGTTCGTGATGTGCAGATCTATGAGGCTATCGGGCTGAAGCTGCGTGACATGCTTGAGGAGGTCAAGCTCGTGGAGGCTGCGGTGACAGGAAACGTCACCGTCGTCGATGAGGCCATCCTTCCCGGCGCCCCTGTAAGCCCCAATACAATGCTGATCTTGGCTGTTGCCTTGCTGTTGGGAGTTGCCATCGGGTTCCTGCTTGCCCTTGCAGCCGAAGCGACCGACTTCTCCTTGCGTACGGAGACGCAGATCAAGAAGATTGTCGGCAGCGATACAGCGATGCTGGGATGGATCCCCCTGATGAAGGTCTCCCCAAAGGACAAGTATCCGACCCTTGCTGTATACAACGACCCGCTCTCCTTTGAGTCGGAGCGGTTCAAGCTTGTAGCCAATATGCTCTATTCCAACGAGGAGCAGAAGGTCTTCTCCATCACCAGCTGTTCTATGGCCGAGGGCAAGAGTACCATCATCGGTAACATAGCCCTCTCCTTTGCCCAGATGGGCAGTAAGGTCCTGATCATCGATGGTGACCTGCGCCTTCCCAG
The DNA here is from genome assembly GCA_964527665.1 of uncultured Sphaerochaeta sp. Classification (GTDB taxonomy): domain Bacteria; phylum Spirochaetota; class Spirochaetia; order Sphaerochaetales; family Sphaerochaetaceae; genus Sphaerochaeta. Next base: position 1,994 of record CAZGOK010000019.1, on the reverse strand, counting down.
CATGGAGCGGTTCTTCCGTCTCAAGCATAGGGAGATAGGGCTGGTCGACTATATTGCGGGCAATGCCACGTTGGAGGATTGTATAGTCCAGCCCTTTGAGGATGTGACCAATTTGCACCTTCTGCCTCCGGGAGCCCCTCCCTTGGTCCCTGCCGCCATCTTCTCCAACCCCACCTACATCAAGATGATCAAGTATCTGAAGACTGCCTATGACCTGGTCATCATCGACGCACCCCCCCTTGATTCCGCCAGTGAGCTGCTCGCCATAAGCAAGCAGGTCGATGGTCTTATCATCACCGTCCGTGCCGGCATCACCAGCAAGGGCGCCCTCACCGACCTGGTCACAAGCTTGCAGACCGGAAAGGTCCCTATCACAGGGGTCGTATTCAACGGGGTCATTCCCGGAGCGACCGGAGGCTACGGATATGGGTATGGCAAGCGCTATGGCTCATACTCCTACCGCTACTCATCCTATGGTAATGCTGCAAACGGCAAGAAGATGCGCATGCTGCACAAGAGACGCAACTCCAGCTGGTACCGAAGAAAGTACAGGCGTGACCTTGCCCTACGTGGGACATCCACTGCCAGCTTGTTCGAGGCAACCCTTGCTTTTGGACCTGATGCAGCACACTCCAGCCTTGCTTCCTGGTCTGATTTCTCCATGTACACCCCGGGTAAGAGATTAACCCCGATTGAAAAGCCCCTCACTGTTGCCACTGAAAATCCTCCTGCACAGGAAAAGCCCCAGAGGAGCAGTGTCGTGGATGAGAAGCCTGTGGTTGAAGAGAAAAAGGTGACGGAAGAAAAAAAGGTAATGGAAGAAAAACGAGTTGTCGAAGATGAACACGTAGATCACAAGAAGCCTTCTTCTGTTTTGGACAGCCTCTCAACCATCGAATCCGATGTGGATTCCCAAGGAAAAAAATAGGGTTGCCCACTGGACAGCGGCTCTAGACTCTGGTAATGTTCTTTCGATTCAAAGGGAGGGAACCAGGATGCTCAGGATACGATACAGAAATGTAATGCAGCCTCTAGGCGTACTGTTTCCCCATACAATAGGTAATAATAAAGTCGGTCAATTGGGACCGGCTTTTTTTTAAGGAGCAACGATGGATACAAAAAGCGTATTTACAGGAAGGTCGCTGTGCGTCATTGACGATCTGAGCATCGAGGAGAGGAAATACCTCTTTACCGAGGTGCGTAAGCTCAAAGCAGCAATGGAGGAGAACAACCTGGCGGTCATGGAGGGCTACCGCATCGATGACAAGGACTTCGGCATCTATGAGGTCTTCCTCGAAGACAGCACCAGAACCAAGGAATCCTTCAAGAATGCGGCCAATTTTCACCATGCAAAGGTCTCTGAGCTGAACAGCGACAGCTCCTCCTTCAACAAGGGCGAGAGCTATGCCGATACCTTCAATACGCTCAGTGGGTACTCCAATGCCGTGTTCATCATCCGCAGCAAGGTGGAAGGGGTCTGCCGCTGGCTTGAGGACGAATGCTCATCCTATGCCCAGCGTAACAAGCTCTGGCGCAAACCCGCCTTCATCAATGCAGGCGATGGCAAGCATGAACACCCGACCCAGGAACTGCTTGATGAGTTCACCTTCATCGAGGACAACAACTGGAAGACCGACTCGATCCATCTGGCCTTGGTCGGGGACCTCTACCATGGGCGGACCGTGCACTCCAAGGCATCGGGTCTCAAGCTCTTTGATGCGGTGAAGGTCGACCTCATCGCCCCGGTCGAACTTGCCATGCCTGAGACCTATGTGCTGAAGATGCGCGAGAATGGCTATGAGGTGCGCATCTTCACCTCCATCGAGGAGTACCTCGCCCAGAAGGATATAGCGGACAAGTGGTACTTCACCCGACCTCAGCTTGAGAGGATGGGGGACCGTATCCTCAACCGCCAGGAGGAGCTTCGTTCAGCGATCACCTTCAAGCGCTCCTACATTCCCCTTCTCAAGGAGGGCACCAAGTTCTATCACCCC
>CAZGOK010000018.1:0-17828 GCA_964527665.1 uncultured Sphaerochaeta sp. | reverse complement strand
GTGTATCGCCGACTTGCCATGAAAGCCCAGGGCCTTGGCATGGACGCACTCAAGTGCAAGTCCTTCGGTATTGTCCAGAAAGCCAAACGCCGCATCGTAGGCCTCAATGCCGCAACCACTTGCCGCACTGGCAATGCGTGCCCTTGGGTAGTCAAGGGCAAACGTCGGACCATTGCGGTGGATGCCCAGAGCTGAGCAGTAGTCCTCAGCTCCAAAGCTGAAGGCGATCACCCTAGGGGAGGCTTCACCGATCCTGAAAGCCTCTTCAACACCACGGGGGGTCTCCAGCAGGACCTGCAGGAGAACCCTGCCATCGGGGATGTGCAGCTCTGCCTCAAGGAGGGAGAGAGCATGGGCTATCTCCTCAACCTGAGCAGCGCTCTCCACCTTCGGCACCCTGATGATGGTACCCCCTGCGCTCACCACCGCCCTCAGATCATCCTGCCAGTAGGGGGTATCGAGGCCATTTATCCGAACTGCAATCTTCACAGTGGGGTGTGTTGTCTCCAAACTGCCCCTGATGAGAGGCAACATACTCTCCAGCAGGAGGCGTGCCTCATCCTTTTCAGAGAGGGCGACAGCATCCTCCAAATCAAAGATGATGCCATCAGAGCCGTACATACCGGCTTGGATCATCCTATTGGGGGTATTGGCCGGGGTATACAACCAACTTCTCATGCCTCCACCCCCCTATGCAACCGCTGGACAGCACACTTCAGGCGAGCCTGGGTGACACAATCAAGGGCCTGATAATCCTCGACAAGGATGAGCATGTCTGTAATCTCAAACTGCTGCAGCGTCTGCTCAACAGCAGTACGAATCTGAGGACCATACAGGTCAAGCACCGGGGATTTGATCACAATTTCATTCGCACCACAATGCGTAGAGATTGTGATATGGGTATCCCCCTTCTCTCTTTTTCCAGCAACAGCGGTCCTCTGCATACCCATATCCCTCCTATAACGGTTGTACGTCCACCCAGACAAAGGTGGTGCTACAACCCCCTCCATAGGTCAGTCCGATCTGGCCATGGCTGTAGGGTTTTTCCTTATCTTCTATACAGATGAGCTCTTCACCCCCAATGCCGGCTACCAGGGCAGTGCCCTGTACAGCCAAGGAGAGGATATAGGGCTTTCCAAGCTCCCAGGCGAAGGGAACACTTGCCAGGACGACCAAGTGGCCCTCCTCCTTCTTATAGAGGGTTGCACTCTGGCTTTCGGTGAGTGCAAAGAGATAGGAGCGCCTCGTCCCCTGCACCCGAGCCATGATCCCATGGAAAGAGCCTATGTTGGGGATCAGCATCCCCTCAAGCCTGTAATCCTGCCACTGGGGCAATCCTGTATACTGTTCGCCCGCTTCATACCCGCTGCCAACAGCACTCCCCCCTTCAAGACGCCAATAGCCACGGTAGGCGGTCCACCCGGAGATACCGCCGCCTTCGGGGCGTTCACGTGAGAAGTCGTTATAGTAGTCAGGCTCACCATCCCAACTGAGGTGTTCCAACAGGATAGACCCATTTTCAAGCCCGTTGCCGATGTTGTGCACGACGATGCCGACCTCGCTTATCAGGGCATTCTCCAAACGCTCCAGCTTCCATGAAAGGAGGGTGCTCTTGCCCGGGACCAGCGGAACCCCATGTTGCTGCGTCCGCCTGCCCTGATGGGCATCCCTGTAGTACAAACTGACCAGAAAAGAGTCGGCTGACCCCTCAGGCAGGAAGACTGAGGCTGTAATAGTCTGACCGGGATAGAGCTTGGGGGAAAAGGTAGCCCCATAGTAGTTGGCGCTCAGCTCATCAATGCGGCAATGGGTCTTGACGAAAAATGAGGCCTGGCTTTTCTTTCCCAGCTTCTTTATGACTGCACACAGCCCGGTATGGGCGGCAAAGTTTTGCCTCCCATCGTCGGCTGAAATGGTAAGCAACTGGATCATCTTCGCTGTATCGGAACCGATTCTGAATCCTTGGGTAGAGCCAGGATAGCCAAAGTGATAGCGATAGGGGCTTCTGGAGTTCTTACGGCCTGCAACCAACTCCCCACAATCGGCAATGGTATCGGAGCAAGAGCTCAAGTCGGTGTAGTTTGCAGACCCGATGACACTGGCGAGGACCAGCTCATCCTGCTGGGGTGTCCTCCACTCCTCATCGATACCCCCAAGTCCGACGGCAACGCCCATGATGGCTCCCAAGTTGCCTACGTTGCAATCGGTATCCCATCCACACATATTCCCGATGCGAAGGGTCTGGGAGAAATCCCCCTCTCCATAAAGGAGTGCGAGGACGATGACCCCTGCGTTGGGGATAATGGGCACCACCCCACTATACTTGTCGTATCCGTACTCCCTGGCCAGGAAGTGGTAGGCATCATGCCAGGTTCCAACCTGGTCGCTATGGTAATCGAGCATCGCCTGTACAACGCGGGCGTAGGGCGAGTCCGAGGGGATTACAGCCAAGGCATCAAGGACCAACTGTCTGGGATTTCTAAAGCTGAAGGCAGCGCTGGCGAGAGCCGCAACAAACATCCCGCCCAGGATGCCGTTGCCATCATGGGAGATGCTCGCCGCCAAGGCACCATACCGTGCGGCCTCATGGACATCGTTGGGAACGACCAGGCCCCAGATATCACTGAATATCTGACCGCCGATTTGTTCTGCCAAGCTCAGGCCATTGAGCTCGGTCGAGCCCGACAAGGGGGCGGGAATACCGCTGGCCAAGTTCAGATATGCGGTATGTTCGGTTGAGATGCCATAGCCACCCCACCACAGGGTCCCCTTTTGGTCAGAGAGATAGTTGAGCATCGTCTCCCCAAAATGGGAAGCAGCCACTTCGGGGCCGAAATCAGCAATGGTCTTTACAATTACCATGGGAAATGCAGTATCATCATCCGGCTTGAAGATTTTTCCCGCAGGAAGAGGAAGGTAGCTCTTCAACTCTCCGAGAGTCTCCTTGATCTCCTGGTAGGTCCAGTTTTCAACAGGGGCTCCAAAGCGCACCCCTGCACTCTTGCCAATCCAGCCGGCATACACTCGCTCTCTATAATCGGGGGGAAAACTCATTGCTATATCTCCTCTATGATGGCGCACAATTGTCGATAGTCACTGATAACATAGTCGGCCTCGGGAAATCCGGGAGAAGGAATGTCCCGGACCCCGGTATACCGCACCGAGTGCATTCCCGCCTGGCGGGCCCCGATGACATCGGTATGCAGCAGGTCCCCGATATGGATGACCTGGTCAGCCCGACAGCCGGTGCGGTCAAGCACCGCCTGGAACACACCTGGGGCAGGCTTGCTCATACCCAATTCATCGGAGTAGAGGCCAAAGGAGAACAGCGAGCCATGGTCGCGCTCGATGAGCTGGCGCAGATACCTGCCTGAAGAGACTCCGGTATCGGAGATGATGCCAAGCTGCTTTGTCTTGGACAGCTGCTGCACAACCTCTATGATATGCTCTGTCGCCACGGTATTGCCGGTAAAGATGGCCTGCTGCAACACTTCGCACAGCTTTGCGAGCAAATCCTTTGGGAGTACGACGGCAAGGTCCTTCAGGACCAAGGCCATAAAATCGTGCACATCAAGGGTGCGGTGTTCTCTGCGCCAAACATCATCCCAGATCACCCAGGAGCGTTCCATCGCAGCGTATATCATGACGTCGGTTATGCCGGTGATCCCCGCCTGAAAAAAACAGTGCTGGATCCGGTCCTTGCGCTCATGCTTCAAGGAGTTGATGTTGCGGTACAAGGTCCCCCAGAAGTCAAAGGTCACTACAGTAATAGCCATACGTCCTCCCCTTACCCTTTCAGTCCAACGGAGGCAATCCCTCCGATCAGTTTCTTCTGTGCAAAGAAATACATGATCAGCACAGGAAGCATTGTTGCCAGTGTGGCTGCCATCAGGAGGTTCCATTCAACACTCCAGATTCCCTTGAACATCTCCAGCCCAAGCTGGATGGTGAATTTCTCATAGGTGCTCAGATAGATCAAAGGCTGCAGGAACTCGTTCCATGTCCATAGGAACGTATAGGTGACGATGATGGTCAGAGCAGGGACACACAGGGGAAGCAGTATCCTGTAGAGAATCCCAAAGGTACCAACCCCATCAATTTTAGCAGCATCGTCAAGATCCCTGGGAAGGGTCTTCATATACTGGATCAGGAGAAAAATAAAGAAGGGGGTCCCGGTGAAAGCCGGCAGGATCAAAGGCCAGTAGGTGTCGTTGAGCCCCAACTTCACATACATCGTAAACAAGGGGATCAGTTTTGTCTGCAAGGGAATCATCATCGTGCTGATCACCAGCATGAAGAACACTTTCTTCCCGGGGAAGCGCAAACGGGCGAACCCATAGGCTATCAGGGGGACTGCCAACATTTCTCCAATGATTTTTATGACGATGATAAACAAGGTGTTGCCCATAAAGCGAAGCATCGGGACACGGGTAAAGGCATCGCTGAAGTTCTCCCAGTGCAGGACTTTGGGAATCCAGGTTGTCGGCCAGACAAAGATCTCCCAACGGGTTTTCAAGGCTGTCGAGAGCATCCAGAAAATAGGGACCAGGAAGATCAGGGTCAACGTGATCATAAACATATGGGTCAGGATGGATTTTCGCACCTGCCTGATCTTATGCTGTCGTATGACGGCGGAAATTGTTTGTGTTTGTGTTTTCATTTTGCCTTATCATCCCCTTCATAGTATACCCACCGGTTGGAGGTGTAGTTGACCAACATGGTCATACTCATAATGACGACAACCAGCACCAGGATGAGCGCTGAGGCATAGCCTGTATTGAAGTGTTGGAAACCCTCCTCGTAGAAGTAGAGCAGATAGAAGTACGTCGCCTTCAGGGGGCCTCCCTTGGTTATGACAAAAGCCTCGGTAAAGACCTTGAACGCTTCAATCATCTGGATGATCAGTTGGAAGAAGAGTGTGGGTGTCAATAATGGGAGTGTGATGGTAAAGAAGGTCCTGATCTTGCCCGCTCCATCAATTTTAGCCGCTTCATACAGCTGTGGAGGAATGTTCTGCAACCCTGCAAGATAGATGACGGCACTTCCGCCGACCTTCCACAAGCTCATGCTCGCAACAGAGGGCAGTGCCCATTTCGGGTCCCAAAACCACTTGGGCCCTTCAATTCCAACCAAGGCAAGCAGGGTGTTGACGATACCCACATCAGGTTGCAGCAGCCACGTCCACAGCATGGCAATCGAGACGCCTGATATGACGGCGGGGATGTAGAACAGGGTCCTGTAAAAGTTCATCCCCTTGATCTTCATGTTCAGCAGAAGGGAGAGCAGTACTCCAAAAACGATCACTATAGGCAGCGACATGGCCACATAAAGGCCGGTTGCCTTGATAGCTTGATAAAAGAGAGGGTCCTTGGTAAACATCCGCACATAGTTTTCCATACCTATCCAGACAGGCGCATCCATAATGGTCCAGCGTGTGAAACTATAGTAGATGGTCGAAAGGATCGGGATGAAGGTGAGAATGATAAAGCCGACAAGCCAGGGGGAGATACTGATATACCCACAAATGGCTTCCTTGACTTCAGCTTGAGATCGGTTTTTCCAGGGTCTACGCATTATTTTTTAACCTCTCACAAAGAGCCCTGTCCGGAGGGTCTAAGCCCTCCGAACAGCTCTTACAGGGAAATAGATACCACTCTAATACAAAAGGGTCTTCTTAGCTTCGTCCAGTGTCTCTTGAGCTAGAGGAACCAATTTGTCCAGTTCTCCCTTTATCTCACTCTTCTTGATGGTGCCAAGCTTGATCATGTCCCACAGGTCCTTGATCTTCGCCTCAACCTTCGTTCCCGAGGGGTGAGAACCGCGCCAGATCGCAACCTGCTTGTCATTGAGGATTTCCAGGAAACCCTTTACGTAGTCCTTGTCAGCATCCTTGTACTGCACAGCCACTGACTCGATCGAGGGGAAGAGGTTGCCGTTGTCCATCAGGAACTTCTGCCCTTCGGGTCCGACATACCATTTCAGGAAAGTCCATGCTTCTTCTGGGTGTTTCGAACCTTCCCAGATGGAGACAAGCATTGACCAGGCATTGACATGGCGTTGGTTGGTTCCAACTCCAGGTTCGCGCACCACACCAAAGTTCTTGCCAGCACGAACTGCGTCCAACATATGCCCCTGGTTGAGGGTTGCCATGGCAAGGCGATCGGCCATGAACAGGTCTATGGGTCCGGAGTTTTCAGTGCTGAGGGTGGACATGTCAGAAACACTGGGGGTGGCTCCGCTACGCATCAGGTCATAGAACCACTCGTAGGCAGAAAGGGACTGCGCGCTATTCAAATAGCCATCAACGGTGGTGCTGTCCATACTGTACAGGCGGGCATCTGGTCCATAATTGTACCAAATGGCCCTGAACGGACGGGTGAGGATCTCACATCCCCAAATCTTCTTTGCAGGATTTGCCACTTTCTTGGCAATCTCCAGGTAGTCTTGGGTAGTCCAGTCGCTGCTAGGGTAAGCAACCCCTGCTGCATCGAAGAGGTCCTTGTTGTACATTACCAGCGATGATCCAACTCCCAAGGGCAAGCCGATGGTTGTACCATTGAACTGTGTCTTTGAATCCCAGAACCCTTCGTAATACATGCCGGTGTCAAACTTATCGCGTTCGATGTAGGGACCCAGGTCCAAGGCCTTGGGGAACCAGCTTGAAATCGAGTAGAATGCCACATCGGGACCGCCGACTCCAGCACCCAGGGCTGTTGTCATCTTTGTCTCGAACCCCTTCGTAGGGAGCAACGTCATGTTGATCTTGATATTCGGGTGGGTAGCTTCAAACTCCTTCACCAAACTGCGTTGTACGGCTTCATCGTACTCTTCTGAGTTCCATGTCCACCACTCCAGGGTAACAACTTCAGCCTTTTTGCCCTCAGCTGCACCTGATTCCTTTTGTCCGGCGGCAAACAAGAATGTCGACATGCACAACAGGATGACCAATGCCATCACGATCCTCTTTGTCTCTCTTTTCATTCTTTCCTCCTTCGTTATCTAATCCGCACTACTGCGAATATTGCTCTTTATCGGGCGAGTGCCCACAACATCAGGGCTTCGCCCATTTCGACCAGATCTTCCTGTACGGCAAAGGAGAGGCAGACCCCTGAAGGTTTGCGCACCTGTCCAATCCATTCTGGAGGAATTACCTTGAGGCCCTGCCCTGATGCACACAAGGCAAGGGTCAGGGCACAGATGGTATCTGCATCCCGGCCAAAATTGGCCGAAAGCAGGAATGCCTTTCTGAAATCACCTTTGGCCATACGGTACAGAGCGTATATTTGTGGTATTGCCTCAGCTGCAATGGCATGCCTGGGAGTCCAAAGCTTGGTATGCAAAGCTTCGTACTGGTCAAAGAAGTCGTCATGTTCCTCAAAGATCGTATCAGCGAGATCCATCCGCCTGCCTAGCCAGCTATCACTGGGTATCCACTTTCGGCCTGTTGCGATCACGGTCTCTACATCCGCACCCTCAAGGGCGACAGAAATGCTGGCTGCAATCGCCTGGGCTGCATAGACGCCATCCCTATCATGGCTGACACGCGCATCAATGGCAGCGAGGCGGGCAGCCTCTGCGGGATCGCCCACCGCAGCAATGCCGAAGGGAACCGAGCGCATGGCAGCCCCATCGTCGTTGTTCAAGGTGTTGTCGATGCCCGAATAGGGAGGATTCATCCCTTGGGAGAGATTCCACAAGGCGCCATACAAAGGAGTACCCCCACGCTCGTGAGCCCCACCATGAGCCAGGACAAGTTCACGCCAGACATCAGCGACGTACTGTGAGGTATACTCACCAGTGCAAGAGAGCAAAGCCCTCCCTGCCAGAACGGTGAACTCGGTGTCATCGGTGCTTCTTCCACTAGGCAGGAGGCGGTTGACTATCCCGTACTGTTGGCGGACAGCTGCATCCCTTCCAAGATCTCCTGAAGCATCACCCACTCCAAGGGCAACCATTGCAGCTTTAGCCCGGTCAAGGAGTATCTCTTTGCTCGATGCATCCTTTTTCAGGTGCAATCCATTCTGCTTGTGTTGAACTTCCATCATTGCCTCTCTTTTCCTACGTATAAGCAGTACCGGTATCGTTACCGGTCACAGCATAAAATAAACATACCCTACACTACCCTAACAGATTCACGGATAACCAACTCACTGGAAAAGACAATCTCCTTGTTCTGTGGAGCATGCGCATTCATCTCTTCGACCAGCAGGTCCACACTTGCCTCACCCAGACGATACTTGAAGGTATCAATGGTAGTGAGCTTAGGCCTGACCAGACGGGAGAGTTCGATATTGTCATGGCCAAGTACGGAGATATCGTCAGGGATCTTGAGGCCCCGGTCCAATATCGCCTCATACGCTCCTATCGCCAGCACATCATGGGAGGCGAATACTGCGGTGGGCCTCTCTTGGAGATCAAGCAGACGGTTCATGCACTCCTTGCCACTCTCCACGGTATTCACTCCTGTCTGGATAAGGACTTCATCGAGGGCGATACCGGCCTCTTCCAAAGCCTGCCCATACCCCTTCATCCGTTCATAGCCCGACTGGGTCAGGGTGCCGGTGGTAAGGTGTGCGATCCTGCGATGACCTGCATCCAGGAGATACTGGGTCGCTCTGAACCCACTTCCCACATTATCGATGGCGATGGTGGAGATGGCTGAACGCGAGCTCTTGCGGTATATCTGGACCACCGGAAAGCGTTCCTGCTTGAGCTTTTCCAGCTCATCGCGATTGGCTTCGCTGAATGAGAGGATGATCCCATCCACCTGCTTGCTGCGCAACAGCTGAATCGCTTCCTTCTCCACCTTGCTATCCTGGTTTGCATCGAAAAACATCACCGAATAGCCGTACTCCTTGGCTTTGACCACAACCCCTCGTGCGGTCTCGGGGAAACTGGGGTTGGTGATGTCAGAGGCTATGTATCCAATGATGTTGGAGTGTTTGAGCACAAGACCGCGAGCTACGCTGCTAGGGCTGTATTTGAGCTCCTTGATAGCCGAACGCACCCTTAGCAGGGTCTCACTGCTGACATCGGGCTTGTCGTTCAACACCCGTGAAACAGTGGAGACCGAGACATTGGCCTTTTTAGCTATATCCACAATGGTAACTGACATGGTCCTTTCACCCCTCATATACTATGGACCGGTAACGTTACTGGTAACGATACCGATACCCATAGTCTACAACAGGTCTGGGATAATGCAAGTCTTTTATTCTATTCTTTATCCAAACGGTATGTCTCAGGGAAAAAGAGAGCAAGCACTACGAACAGGTCAGCTTCCTAGAGCTCCTGTACTTTTAGCCTTATTTGTAGTATACTAGGTATAGGATGTAAAGCTTCACCTCCTGAGTATATGTTTTTCTAATCTATTATGCTCTAGTGAGTTGGAGTTTCGAATGAATTGAATTTCGCCTATATTTCACCAGTCTTTAAGGGAGGACATTATATGGATCTAATCACTACCGAAACTTTGCAGAAGATACTCACCGCACGTTCAGAATGGAGTATTTCATTGTATATGCCGGCACAGCGGCGAGCTCGGGAAACTGAGCAGAACCCGATACGCTTCAAAAACCTATTAAAAGAGACAGAAAACCGATTGCTTGACAAGGGTGTGCAAGCATCAGACATCAATGACATGCTCAAAGCCCCCCGAAGCCTGCAGGAGAGCTACGCTTTCTGGCAGCATCAGAGCGATGGTCTGGCCATGTTCTTCTCACAGGAAGATTTTCATATTTTCAGACTGCCTGTTACCTTTAAAGAGGCGGTATTCGTCACAGACCGCTTCCACATCAAGCCGCTGTTGCCCCTACTGAACAGCGATGGCACCTTCCACATCCTGGCCATGAGTCAGAACCAGGTCAGGCTATTCGTGGGAACCCGGCAAACCGTGGATGAAATCGATCTGCTTGAAACGCCGGATACGCTGTCGGAGTCCTATCCTGACGACTGGCCAAAACAGAAATTCCAGTTCCAGACAATGGGTTCGGGCGGTGGTGGCCATGCAGCCACAACCCATGCCCACGCAACCGGCACGGACCTCGCTGTGCGCTTGAAGAAATGGTTCCGCACGATTGACAAAGAGGTGGCACAGCTTCTCTCAGATACCCGTTCACCACTGGTTCTCGCTGGAGTTGAGACGCTCTTCCCAGTCTATACGGAGGTGAACAGCTACCCCAATCTGGTTGGTGAAGGGATCGCAGGCAACCCTGATGAGATGAACGCAAAGGACCTCCACGCCAAGGCCTGGGCTATAGTCGAGCCGATCTTTACCAAGGACAGGGCGACCAACATGGCAAAGTTTCTTCAGCTGGCCGGAACAGGCAAGACCACAACCAGCGTACCAGAGGCACTCTTGGCTGCCCACCGCGGTCAGGTCGAGACCCTATTCGTCGCCCTTGGAGTGCAGGCTTGGGGTACCTTTGATCCAGAAACGGAGAAGGTGCAGCTAAGTGAGACCCAACAAGCTGGGGATGAGGACCTGCTGGACCTTGCTGCAGGGAAGACCTTGGTCAAGGGAGGGTCGGTATTCGCCCTTTCTCCACAGGAGATTCCCGACAAGGCTCTAGTTGGTGCACTGCTTCGATATTGACCACTATATAGCGTTTATCGCCTACACAAGGAACACCTCACAAGGGTGTTCCTTGTCTGTCTTACAAGAGCCTTTTTATCATACGTTGAGGACAAACCGAGAGAAGAACAGGCCATCCTCCACACCAAAGGAGTAGGCTCCTTGGAAGCGGTTGACTGTGTAGACCATACTTTGCGTGCCGATGCCCCCACCCTCCTTGAAGGAGATGGGCATGCCGCCCTCAAAGCGAATATCATCACTGCTGGTATTGGTTATGCCGATGGCAAGGCGCCTGCTGCTGTAGTGTGACTCCACCTTGATGAACCGCTGAACATCTGTCGGAAGGGCAAGGCAGGCATTGTAGGCATTTTCTATGGCATTGGCAAACAAGGCAGAGAGCTCCAAAGGCTCGATAGTCAACATTTCCGGCAGGTCAACAAGAATCTCCATGGAGATGTCCGCCTTCCTGGCGCGTTCCGCCCAGAGGCAGAGGATGCTGTTTACCGCAGAATGCAGGCAGTACTCCTCCTTGTGAAAACTTTCCAGGCCCATATGATCTTTCAGATACTCCAGGGCAGCAGACGTCTGCCCTGACTCCAGGAGTCCTATCAGCGTCTGGGTGGTGTGGCGCAGGTCATGCCAACGCCGGTTGGAGGTCTCTGCAGCCTCCTTGAACAGAACGTGCTGATCAAGCTGAGCCTTGTTCTGCATGGCAAGAATGCGCCTTTGTTCCTGCACCATATATTTTTCAAGGAGCTGCTGGAACATATAGAAGATCACCACATATACAGATGCAATACATACTGTGGTAATGGAAAGGGTATAGAGTATCTCCATATAGCTTCCGGTCTGGCCATACCAAATGTAGCCATAGTAGAGGACGACAGATCCCAAAACAGGCAGGATGCTAAAGATTGCCCACCCCTTTTCAATCTCATCCTGTATCAGCAGATACTGCTTCCTGAAAAAGGTATGGATGAGGAAAAATACCACGGCAAACAGGAGCAGCCGTGCAAGGTTGTACTGCACATACCCACCAAGGTAGTAACGAATGAACCACATTGCCGGAATGGATATGAGGAAGTTGATGAATATCGTGGTCACGATGGTAAATACATCCCGGGCATCACGGCGGTTTGAGGTATAGATGAATGTAGAAATGGAGGGGATGACCATGGTCAGGACATACCACTTGGCGTATATGGTAAGCCCACCGATGATGAGCAGGACACCGCTGATGGCCGCTATGACAAACAGCTGTATACCGAAAATTATAAGTACCGTCTTCTTTGGGAAGCGAAAACGTCCCAGATCAAAAACCAACACCTGGGAAATGAGGAGTGTGATAAGGGGAACTAATATAGCCGTATAATCCATTACCGCTCCTTACTCAAGGAGTATTGGGTATATCTGTCGGTGAGGGGCTTGAACTGGCGGCGTTGCATTTGAAGTTTCGTAGTAGTTTCAAGGATAATATGATCCAAAGTGATCTGTTTGACCTTTTCCAGGTTTATGATGTATGAACTGCCATACTTATAGAACCTTCCATCGTGAGAGAGCATCTCATACAGTTCGATGGAGGTAATCCGTATCCTAAGGTTCGTTCCATCTGCGAGATGGATGTGTTGAAAATGGCCCTCAGTCTCCGAATACAGGAAATCATCAAAGAGGATTGTCGTTACACCACTTACAGACTTCAAGTTTATTTTGGCTTTGTTTCGCTTTTCACGTTGGGCAAAGGCCTTGTCCAGTGCAACATCGAATTGTTCTGAGGTGTAGGGCTTTACTATATAGTGCGTAGCATTCAGGGAAAAAGCCTCTACCGCATGGTTGTCGGATGTGGTAAGAAAAATAAGTGCACACGCATCATCTTTCTTTCGCAGTTCACGGGCCAATTCAATCCCGCTGAGGTTCGGCATGTAGATGTCCAAGATCATGACGTCGAAATCATTCTTTTTTTCTATGTGGGACAACAGGATATATGAATCCTCAAATGAGCTGACCCGCACATCATACTCAGGATGTTTGGCACTATAGGCCACGCAATGGGTCCGCATCCGAGCAAGCTCTTCCTTGTTATCATCACAAATTGCAATCTTAATCATCTGCTCCATAACCTTTGTTGTTGTACACAAGTTTACAATGGTGTTGCATTTTCTCAGGAAAACTCCTGCGAAAAAGAAGAATCCTTAATCACTATGCGTAGGATATCATATTTCCAAGGGGGAAACCATAGTAATTACGCATCAAGCTACGAGGGATTCCTGATGGGTCCCATCTCTATAGTAGCACTAACACTACTATGCATAGAAGCGTAATGTTCCCTGATTCTAGACAACATTCGATTTTTTACCATTAGTATCCATGTGCTGTATAGTGTATCAATCTGCTATGAAAAATTGGGACTCAAATGCCTAAGGAGAACATCAGAAAAAAGTCATAGACCATTTGGGAGAATACAAGAAGAGTGCCCTTGGCATTTCTGAAAAGATATACTGCTTATTCTCAGGGGGTGCGGATAATTTTATCCCACTTCACACCAAGGGGAACTGTTTTCAGTTCTCCCATCCTATTCAGATCCTTATACTGTGGTTGCCCTTGCTTTCTTAGGACTCCACTGCTGTAGTGCTCCCCTTGCGTATGTAGGAGAGGGAGATGGAGCCCTTGCCTGCATGCAGGGCGATGATCGGGGAGGCCTGCTCGACAAAGAGGGGCTTCAGACCGGTCTTCTTCTCTACAATCTGGGCAACTGAGAAAGCAAGGTCTGAGTTGCCTATGTAGGACATCCCGTAGGATTGGATTCCCTCGCGCTTGTGGACACGCATGAAGTGCGTGACCAGAGCTGTTATGCTTCCCGCCCTGGAGAATCGCACCCCGAGTATCTTACCTCCGCCCTCCTTGGTAAGGCCGACCATCGGCTTGAAGTTCATCTTCAGGATCAGGGCACCCAGGCGCTTGGGAATACGCCCTCCACGGACCATCATCTCCAGGGACTGCACCGACACCATGATGGTGGTGCGCTCTGCTGTATCCCTGATGGAGCTGAGCAGGGCTTCACCGGAGGATCCCTGTGCAGCCATGCGGGCGGCTTGCTGCACCACGAGCCCTTGGGCGGATGCATTGAGCCTGGTATCGATGATATCGATCTTTGCCCCACTGTCCTGAAGGGATTTCGCAGCAAGCTGGTAGGTGCGGAAGGTTCCGCTCAGCTTGGCGGCGACAGAAAGGACCACCACATGCTTGTAGTGCTGGGTAAGGAATTCAAAATGACGCTGGATCTCCCCGACTGCGGGCATGGAGGAGGATACCTTCTGCTGTGAGGCATCCATGATGCCCAACAGCAAAGGAGTGGAGATGGTGATGCGGTCAAAGAAAGAGGTCTCCCCCACCTGCACTATCTGCGGAATTCTGTAGATGCGCAAGGAGTCCACCACCTCCTGGGGGATATCCGCTGAGGAGTCGGTGACGATCACGGTATCAGAGAGACGAGCGTGGGCTGCAGATTGCTGCATGAACATGTCATCGACCTTCTGCTCCTCTATCTGGCTATGGAGAGCTAGCCTTTCAAACATAAGGGCAGGATCATCGGTGTGCAGATGGATGCGCATCTGGTTTTCATGGCTGCCGATCACCAGGGAGTCGCCAAGACCGGTCACCGCATCCCTGACGTGGTGCTTCGCTTGCTCCGTCACCCTCAGAAGTGCTTCCGTACAGTAGCGGAAGTGACTCGTATCGTGGACATGACCTGATTCCAGAAGAAGCGTTTCAGCATGCAGGACGGTCTCTGATCCAGAAAACACGCGAAAGGGGTCAAGCATATAGAGGTCCACCCCTTCAAGGATGGATACGAAGGCCTTTGCACCGGCATCGACCACCCCTGAGTGCTTGAGCAGCTCCATCTGGTACATGGTATCCTTCTCCGCCTGTCTGGCGGAGCGCAGGGCGCGACGCAGGAGAACAGGAACCGGGGCATCGGGGTTGTCAGAACTCCCCAGCTGGTTTGCCCAGCTCTTCATGACAGTGAGGATGGTCCCCTCCAAAGGGGTCTCCACAGCGCTGTAGGCTGCGGCAACCGCTGCCGAGGCGGCGTCTGCGAGGGCCTTGACGGTAAGTTCCTCAAACTCACGGGCTATGAGGGAGAACCCTTGGAAGAACTGGGCGATGATCATGCCGGAGTTTCCCCTGGCACCGGTGAGGGCTGACTTGGCAAAGGTATTGGAGATATCGGCAACGGATCCTGTTCCGTCGGTATTTGAAAGGATTGCCTTCAGGGTATGGGTTATGTTGGATCCTGTATCACCATCGGCGACGGGGAACACGTTGATCGTGTTGATCTCCTGCATATTCTCGCGCAGATGATAGTAGCCGAAGGTCAACGATCCGTAGAGGTCTTTTCCGGTTATGTTCATACACTCTCCTTCTGGGATGAAAAGCTGAATTTGGGTTCGGTATGGTGCATGAGTCGTGTAACATTCTCCTTGTGGGCGGCGATGATGACCAAGCTCTGTATAGCAAGAAAAACCAGTTTGTCATACTCGGGGGCCAAGCCGAGGGCAAGGGCCCTGAGAAGATAATAGGGAATGAGCAAGAGGTATGTTGTCATCGAGGCAACCGATATGTACCGGCTTATGAGGGCAACAGAGAAAAAAACAGCAAGGCCGAAAAGTATGGCGGAAGGAAAGAGGACCGCGATGACCCCTGCCCCTGTCGCCACACCCTTTCCTCCCCTGTGCGTTGAGAGGTATGGGGTATGGATATGGCCAAGGATGGTCAGCATGCCGACAAGGAGCAACCCCGGTGTAGGAAGTGAGAAAAAGAGCAAGGCGACCAGGGAAGGCAGGACACCCTTGAGCAGGTCAAGCACCCCAACCAGCACCCCAAGGCGCCAGCCCAGGGTACGGCTCATATTGGTCGCCCCGAGGTTTCCACTGCCGCGCTTGTGCAAATCGACATGCCGCCTTGATGCAATGAGGTGGGAGGTAGGGATGCCTCCCAGGGCAAACCCAAACAGGCAGAGCACTACAGTGCTCACCATTACACCCATTATTTCTTCTTCATCCAAGGGATGAAGATGGAGGTCTGCCTGATGTACTGCTGATAGTAGGCCTCGCTACCATACTTCTCCTTCCAAGATTTCTCCAGCAGGTTCACCCCGCTGACAAACAAGAGCAGCACCGTGATGAAGATGGGCCCGAGTGCCACCAGGAAGTGAGTCCCGCTCAAGTAGGGCAGAACCACTATCAGCGTCCCCCACCAGACCAGGATCTCACCAAAGTAGTTCGGATGGCGGCTGGTTGCCCAAAGCCCATGGGTAATGAGTTTCTTAGGATTCTTCTTCTTGAAGGTGGTCTTCTGATGATCGGCAACCGTCTCATAGATGAGGCCGAACAGGCTGATGGCAAAGCCAACGATGAGAAAGGGCATGTTGATGAGCAGAGCCTCAGCACCCATGGCGAAGGTTATCGGCAGCATGATGACCCATACAGCGGTTGCCTGCAGCAACCAGAAAGTGCCGAAACGGACAAATGAGTCGCGTTTGTCATCAAAGCGGTGGTCAACCTTGGTGACCAGAATCCTGCTCAGCAGGTAGGAGCCCAGCCTTATCGCCCACAGCAGGACAATGACCAGCAACATCGTCTGCAGAAGATTTTTCTCAGCATGTACGATATAGATGTAGCTTGTCGCCAGTAAAAAGCTCAGGCTGTAGGAGAGGTCGGTGACCACATCCGTCTTTCGGATGAATGCATAGATGAAAAACACGGTATTGATGACAAATGCGATGATGAGCGTCTCTAGAAACAGGTTCATGTGTTCTCCTTTGGGCTTTGGGCCAGTGCAAGGTAAGATAGTATAACGATACTCACTACCAATAGAAAAAACAACCTGTACCAGCTATATTTGCACCTTATTCCTAAACCTTTTACATCGGGCGAAGGGCAAAACAGAAGAGGCAGGTGCAACCACCTCTTCCAATACCAAAAAGAAATTAGCCTGTATCCTTATCCAAAGGATAGCACAAACCTTAAGAAATGCAATCCATAGGAGAGCTCACCCAGTAGTATGGATATATTCCTGCAACACTCCTTAGGAACAGTCAAACGTACGATTTTCTGCATGTAGGAAGCAGAAACATACACCAGGAGAACATCCCTTTTGCTGGTGAAGGAGTTGCTGTAGAAAGGGACCTATCAGAGCTCCTATGCCTGCTTTCCCCTGGAAGTAACAGTCGGGGTAGAGCTCAAAAGGGGCAAGATAGTGGCTATCGAGCTGATCAAGCACCGCTAGAACCGCACACCGATGCAGGCAGTGGGGCAACGTACAGCGGCAACATCATCCTCAAGGTGATCGAGGATGCACTGAATGGAGAGTATGATGCCTCCAAGATAGAGGCATCGAGGGAAGTGTTTCGTTTTTCTGCCACTCTCCTCACTACCCAAATAAGATTGAGGTGTGGTAAAATTGTTGCTTATTGCAGAGATTTACGCCCTTTGCTATAGTGTCAGCATGAAAACACAGAAAAAACCTACAACCCTCTTTTTTATCCTTATTGCGCTTGGAATTGTCCTTGTCCTCTGGCTCAATCCCATACAGACAAGCAATCCCCTGACCAGTATCCTCTCCATAACCGCCATCACAGTCGCCCTAAGTTTCCTCTTTGGTCTGATAAGCGGCGACTACTCCTGGACCGACCGCCTATGGAGTACAATGCCTGTAGTATTCGCCTGGATCTATGCTGCCCATGGAGGGTTTTATCCCCCAATTCTGGTAGCAGCCATCCTGGTCACCCTCTGGGGTGCACGGCTGACCTTCAACTTCGCACGTCGGGGCGGATACACCACAGCTGAGGACTACCGCTGGCCCATCATCCAGAAAAAGATTGCCAACCCCCTGCTATGGCAACTCTTCAACCTGCTGTTCATCGCCTTCTACCAGCAGGTGCTCTTCATCGCCTTCACCAGCCCTTTGTACCTGCTCGCCTTACATGGGCCAAAGAACATGACTGGACCGCTCTGGCTGGCGTCGATCTTGTTCTTCTTCTTTCTGACCATCGAAACCATTGCTGACCAACAGCAGTATACCTTCCAGCAGGCAAAGTACGACCTGCTTCCCAAACAGCCTGGCTTAGCTGACGAATATGCACAGGGCTTTCGTAGCAGCGGCCTCTTTGCCCGCAGCCGCCACCCCAACTACCTCGGCGAGCTTGGAGTCTGGTACAGCATATATATCTTTGCGTCATTGGCCATAGGGAACTTCC
>CAZGOK010000017.1:0-17835 GCA_964527665.1 uncultured Sphaerochaeta sp. | reverse complement strand
TTTCTCATTGCCACTTCCAAGCTGCTGTTGCTCTGGGCTTTGGTGACAGCAGCACTGCTCTCCCTGTTTCTTGCCTATCTGTTCACCCGTCCGTTGAAACGTGAGAGCAAAAGCGTTGTACGCTCTTTGCAACGCATGGCAGACGGAGAGAGGGGCGTCCCCCCCCAGTTGGGCAAGGTTGCCGAGTTCAACGACATTGTACACGCCTCACAGGTCCTGCAGGACCATCTGGTAGTGGAGGAGCAACTGCGCCGGCAGTGGGCAGAGGATATTGCCCATGATTTGCGCACCCCCCTGTCTGTCCTGCGGGCCCAGCTGGAAGCTATGGTTGACGGTGTCTTCAAGATGGAGCCATCACGGTTGGAAAAACTGGTTCTCGAGACAGAAAAGCTGGAGGCTCTGGTGAACAGCCTTGCCCTGCTTACGCATCTGGAGACCCCAGGCTTTAGTCCAAGACAACAGGATGTGAAACTCAATGTATTCTTGCAAAGCTTGACCGAGCAGTATAGCCAACCGGCCAGAAATAAGAATATGCGCCTAAAGGTAGATTGTCCTGAGACTGTAATTTTGAGCTGTGACCCATCCCTGACAGAGCGAGCTTTGGGAAACCTTCTTGCAAATGCCATAAAATATGGCAAGGGGGGGGCGCCCATACACCTTGTGGTAGTAGCAAAGGAGACTGGCAGGGCCCTGTCTCTGTGCATAGAGAATGAGGGTGTCATCAGCGAGGAGGTGCTGCGCCATATGTTTGACCGCCTCTATCGTGGCGAAGAGGCGAGGTCGACAGAGGGGGCAGGCCTTGGCCTTTCTATAGTCAAGGCGATAGTCGAGGCCCACCGGTGGGAGATAGCTGTCTCTTCAGAGAGTTCCACCAAGGTCCTCATCCAGTTTACCAAATCTTTACCCTAAGGGAACAGTACCTTCATGGCAGGAAGGTATTGTTAGGCTATCAAATGAGACTGGAGGTCTTCAATGAACAAAAAAAGCATCAGTATGGTAGCAATCCTTCTGCTTGTAGTAACGGTAGGGGCGTTTGCCTCTTCAGACAGTGACCTGAAAGGACGTGATTTCGTCCGTTTGGGCACATTGGGTATTGTCAGCGGCACGCTCAGTGAAGATGGGGGTGAGTGGTATCTCACATCCTCAACCGGTGAGTATGCCCTGCATCTGGGAAAGTATGAGGTCATCTACCCCAAGGGCATCAACCTCAAGGAAGGCTCGTCTGCAGTAGTCAGGGGCTTTGTGCTCGATTCTGACATCTCAGCGGTTACGGTTGCCTCCGACAGTGGCAAGTATTCCTTTCGTACGGCAGCAGGGGTCCCCCTGTGGTCTGGCCAGGGCATGAGAGAGAACCAGCAAGCTTTGCAGACCGAAAGAACCGGTCAGGCCAACTTCAGGCAACCTCTTCCTGTAATGCAAAACAGGCAGACAAATCTCCAGGGCCAGGGCATGCAGGCAGTACAGCACAGACAGGCAGGCTCTCAGGACCAGGGTATGCAGATGATGCAGAGCAGGCCTGCTAGCTTCCAAGGCGGTCCCAAGTCCAGACGGTAGCTTATGCTATAAAGGATAGGGCTGTAAGCTCATAGGAGCACTATACGAGCAGTATATTGTTTGCAAAGAGAGGGAAGGCCGACTCAACCGTATGGTTGGATCGGCCTTCTTCCTTGTTTTCTTTCTCTTTCTTGTTTTTCTATCTTTGTTTTGCTCTTTATTTGGATCTTGGCATCAGCCGACCTTGGTCTCATCAGGCTTGGCAATGCCGCTCATCAGGACCTTCAGGCCCTGCTTTTCAAATACCCTCTGGGCCATTTCCAACTCCTTGGCCTTGGGCTCCTGTACTCCCTTGAGGGTGTACTCAAGCTTGAGTTGCTCCCACTTGTACTGACCCATGCTGTGGTAGGGCAGGAGCTCCACCACCTCGATGCAGGAGAAACCCTTGAGGTAGGAGGCAAGGCTTTCCAGCCTTGTCTTGTCCAGTGTCCATCCTGGGACCAGGACATGGCGCAGCCATACCTTCTTGCCAATGCTCTGGCAGTACTCCAAGGTTGCCAGTGTATTGGCATTTCCCATTCCCGTCAGGCTGAAGCTCTGCTTGTCATCAAGGCTCTTGATGTCCAAGAGGACAAGGTCCACCTCATCGATGACAGCCTTGGAGAGTTCCAGGGGAACAATGCCTGAGGTGTCGATGGCGGTGTGCAACCCCTCGCTCTTGCATCGCTGTATGATGTCCAGGGCAAAGGCCGGCTGCAGCAGCGGCTCACCACCACTTAAGGTGACCCCGCCTTTGGCGATGAACGAGCGGTAGGAGAGGATCTCCTTGACGGCGCTTTCGCTGTCGGTCACGCCCTTGCCCTTCATCGACCAGGTGTCGGGGTTATGGCAGTATCGGCATCGAAGTGCACAGCCTTGGAGAAAAAGCACATACCTGACTCCAGGCCCATCCAGGGTGCCGAAGGTCTCTACCGAGTGTACCGTTCCTTGTATGCCCATACGATCCTCCTTACAGCTTCTCGTGGAAAGTTCTATGGATGACATCCAGCTGCTGCTCACGCGTCAGCTTGATGAAGTTTACTGCGTAGCCACTGACACGTATGGTCAGCTGCGGATACTTCTCGGGGTGGTCCATCGCATCGAGGAGGGTGCTCTTCTCCATGACATTGACGTTGATGTGATGTCCGCCCTCAGCGAAGTAGCCGTCCATCAGGGTGACCAGGTTTGCCTTCTGCATCTCCCTATCCTTGCCCAAGGTACCGGGGATGATGGAGAAGGTGTAGGAGATTCCATCCTGGGCATAGTCGTAGGGGATCTTGGCAACGCTCTTCATGCTGGCCACACACCCCTTGGTGTCCCGCCCGTGCATGGGGTTTGCCCCCGGGGCAAACGGCTCGCCCTTCTTTCTTCCGTCGGGGGTGGAGCCAGTCTTCTTGCCATAGACGACGTTGCTGGTGATGGTCAGCACAGACAAGGTGGGGACGCTTTTACGGTAGGTGTGGTGGCTTCGCATCTTGGTGATGAACATCTTCACCACCTCGATCGCAATGTCATCCACCCGGTCATCGTTGTTGCCGAACGTGGGGAACTCCCCCTCGATCTCAAAGTCCACCGCCAGGTTGTTCTCATCGTATATGGGCCTTACCTTTGCGTACTTGATGGCTGACAGGCTGTCCGCTACAACGCTCAGACCTGCTATGCCCCCAGCCATGGTCCTGAGGACCTTCTCGTCATGCAAAGCCATCTCGATGCGCTCGTAGCTGTACTTGTCATGCATGAAATGGATGACGTTGAGCGTGTCGATGTAGAGCTTGGCAAGCCAGGAGCTCATAACATCAAACTTCTCCATCACATCGTCATACTCGAGGTACTCGCTCGTCACCGATCGTGTCTTGGGCCCTGCCTGCTCGCCGCTTTTCTCATCGCGGCCTCCGTTGATGGCATACAGCAGCGTCTTGGCAAGGTTTACCCTGGCTCCGAAGAACTGCATCTGCTTTCCGATGGCCATCGCCGAGACACAGCATGCGATGCCGTAGTCGTCCCCATAGTCCTCTCTCATCAGGTCGTCACTCTCGTACTGGATCGAGGATGTCTCGATGGATAGGTTTGCACAGTAGCTCTTGAAGTGATCCGGGAGGCGCTCGCTCCACAATACGGTGAGGTTGGGCTCGGGGGCCGGGCCCAGGTTGGTGAGGGTGTGCAGGAAGCGGTAGCTCATCTTGGTCACCATGTGCCGCCCGTCATGGCCCATCCCTGCAATGGTCTCGGTAACCCAGGTTGGGTCGCCGCTGAACAGCTCGTCATAGGCGGGGGTCCTGAGGAACCTTACAATGCGCAGCTTCATGACAAAGTGGTCCACAAACTCCTGGATCTGGCTTTCGGTGTACGTACCGTCCTTCAGGTCCCTTTCACTGTAGACATCCAGGAAGGTGGAGACCCTACCCAGGCTCATCGCCGCACCGTTCTGCTCCTTGATGGCCGCAAGGTAGGCGAAGTAGAGCCACTGAATGGCCTCTTTGGTATTTGCTGCAGGTTTTGCGATATCAAAGCCGTAGGATTGCGCCATCTGGTGCAGTTCCTCTAGCGCTCTGATCTGTTCGCTGAGCTCCTCCCTGTCGCGGATGGTATCGCTATCCATGACATCACAGGTGTAGTTCTCCTTGGCATGCTTTTTCTGTGTTATGAGGTAGTCGGTGCCGTACAGAGGGACACGGCGGTAGTCGCCGATGATCCTGCCCCTGCCGTATGCATCGGGAAGGCCTGTGATGATGCCTGTGTGGCGGGCCAACTTCATCTCCGGGGTGTAGACATCGAAGACACCATCGTTGTGGGTCTTGCGGTAGGTGAAGACCTGGTCGATATCCTCGGGCAGCGTCTTGCCATAGGCCTTGAGCTCGGTGTGGACCAGGCGGATGCCTCCGAAGGGCATGATGGCGCGCTTGAGCGGCTCGTCGGTCTGCAGGCCCACTATCTCTTCAAGCTCCTCGTTGATGTAGCCCTTGTTGTGGCTGGTTATGGTGGATATGGTCTTCTCGTCTATACCATACATGCCCCCCCTCTCCCGCTCGATGGCCAGAAGTGAGGAGAGTTCCTCCCAGAGCTTTTTTGTTTTTACCGTGGGTGGGGCAAGGAAGGATGCATCCCCGTCGAAGGGGGTGTAATGCTCCACAATGAAGCCTCTGGTATCTATTTCGAATGATGGGTATTGGTTTTGGTCGGCTGTAGCGTTCATGTGTATCCTCTGCTATAGTATTTGGGTGCATGCGTGCATGCCCTCATGAGTAAGGTTTACCATGCAGAGGATTTTTATACTGTGACTCAAATCACATTTTACACCAAGAGAGGATTTCTTGTGAAAAGCTATGAACCCTGCAACGGTTGTACCAATGACCATTGCATCAGAAACGTACCGTTGTTCGCCACCCTCAATCGCGATGCGATGCATGCCCTCACCGCACAGATGGCGCACAAGACATTCAAGAAAGGGGAGGTCTTGGTCCGTGAAGGGGACCGACCCCTTGGCTTCACCGTCATCCGTGAAGGCAGTGCCAAGGCATACAGGACCACCGTCGATGGTCGCGAGCAGATCCTCTATATCTTTCCTGAAAATGACTATTTTGGGGCACGGTTTCTCTTTACCGAGGAAGAGGTGCCCTACTCGGTTGAGGCCCTGGAGGAGACAAAGGTCTGCATCCTCTCCAAGGAGCAGTTCTCCTCGTTGCTGCTGGAACACAGCACCGTAGCTTTGCAGATCATCGAGGCGATGGCCAACAGGATGAGTCGCCTTGAACTGGTCCTGCAGAGCATGGGAGGACGCAACGCCGAGCTGAGGATCGCCTCTTTGCTGCTGGAGTTCAAGGATACCTACGGCAAGATGGTCGACGGAAGCCTTGAGATAACGTTGCCCTTGAGCAGGGAGGGGTTGGCAAACTATCTGGGCCTGGCAAGGGAGACCCTCAGCCGCAAGATTGCTCAACTAGAAGAGGATGGCATCATAAAGAGCGTGGGGGCGAAGACCATACGGATCGTCGACCTCACGCGGCTTCAGGACCTGTCGGTCCTCTCTGACTAGAGAGCCTCGGCCCGCTCGTACATCGCCTTGACTTCAGAGTCTGGCATCGCCGCCTTGAGCAGGTAGGCTATGATGATTATCCCCGGGATGTCCACAAGCAACCTGGTGATGGCGAAGACCGGGCCAAGGGAGGCTACCTCAAAGAGGAACATCGGAATCTTCGTTGTCGACCAGGCACCCAGGAAGATGAGGATGTTGGTGAACTTCACCCCCTTTTTCATGAATACAGCGGCTACAGGGAAGGCGCCATAGAGAGGCCCTGCCGCAGCAGATCCGATGAACAGGGCAAGCAGTATCCCCTTGAGGCCCGAGCCTTCCCCCATAAATTTGACCATCGTCTCCTTGGGCACCCATACGTCCAGCAACCCCAGCAGGATGAAGATGGGGGGGATGACCAACACCATCTCCCGAAGCTGGAATATGGTGGTCTCTACCACCTTCTGGCCGACTTCCCAGTTGAAGGCTCCATAGAGGACCAAAAGGGAAAGTACGATGAGAAATGCCTTATAACGGGCTAAAAATGCTTTCATAGCAGAGCCCCCACAACAGAACCGATAACCGAAGCCACGACAAACGAGAAGAAGAATCCAAACACATTTCGCATGATCGCAAGGCGCTTGCCAAAATATCGCATCTCAACGGGAAGGGTCACAATGCCGACCATCATCAGCGAGGAGACGAAGGCAGCTATCTGCATATAACCGGCTCCCCCCTGCAAGAGCAAGGCTGCAGTGGGGAATGCCACAAAGCCGGGGATGAGGGTCACCGCCCCTACAAGGGAGGCGAGGATGACACCGAGCCACCCTGATTCCGCACCTATGATACGCAAGATCATGGCATGGTCCAAGAGTGAGAGCAACAGGCTCACGACAAGTATGACGACCAGGAACTGGGGAAGGATGTTTTCAAAAGCCTTCCACGCCTTTTTGAGGGCCTTCATGCTTTTTTCCCGGTCTTTGGTGAAGGAGAGAGCCAGCAAGAGTATAGCTCCCCCGTAGAGTACGATATTCATTCGTTCCGTTACCTTTATGCACTATAGATGGGCTATGTATATCCTAAAAGCTTGTTAATGGCAATTAGTTTGATAGGGTTTATACGCTCATCGTGTCTGTTCTCTTTAGGAGGTTCTGGAGAAGCAGTATGCAGTATCATAATATGTGCCAGATGGATTTATATAGCCAAAAGAAGGAATTTGATGTTCATAAAGAACTATTACCTTGCGCTTTGGCCATTGGTGAGCTACCATTTGAGTAGAAAGTTTCATGAAAAAAAACGGAGGTAGTATATGGCTAATGTCCAATCGATTCTGGATGAGAAAGGAAGCAAGGTATTTAGCATTGGTACTGAGGACTCTCTCTCCCATGCCCTATTGAAATTGACCGAACATAAGATAGGGGCCCTGTTGGTTGTCGATGAGAAGAATACGATCAAGGGTATTCTTTCCGAGCGTGATATCATCCGTCATTTTTCACGCAAGCTCGAACACCTGAATACCGCATCGATCGCCGTACGTGAAGTCATGACCACAGCGGTAACCCACGTAAACCCAACACAGAGTTTGGAAGACTGTCTGCAGCTGATGACAGCCGGACACTTCAGGCACCTTCCTGTTGTCGATGGTGAGAAGATTGTCGGGATGATCTCCATCGGGGATGTGGTCAAGCTCTCCTTGGAGGAGCGTGATTTCCAGATTGTTGAATTGGAGCAGTACATTACCAGTCCCTATTGATCGCTTTGAGCTACTCTTTCAGTAACCCGCACAGCTGCCCTTGATAGGGTGGCCTTGTGGGTTTATTGTTTGTATATTGGTTTACTAGGAGAATATAATGGACGAAAAGAAAAAACTAGAGTTGAAAGAGATCATAGGCAAGCTTCATAGCGGCTCATCACCGGAATCAGTGAAAGAGGAGTTCCTGGAGAAGTTCGGCCAGGTAAGTGCTGAAGATCTTGCAGCGGCAGAGAAGCAACTCATGGAGGAGGGGATGCACCTTGAACAGGTGCAGAAGCTCTGTGACGTGCATGCTTTTGTTTTTGAGGATAATCTGCAGGCTGTAAGCAAGGGCAAGCAGGTGGACTCCACCCCCGGCCACCCTGCTTTTGTATTCAAGGGCGAAAACACCGGCCTGAAAGCATTCCTGGCAAAGGAGTTTGAGCCGGCTCTTGCCGCTTTTGTTAAGGATGATTCGGAAAAAAACACCACAGCACTGCACCAAGCGGTAAAGAGCCTTTCCAAGCTGCATGTGCACTACCAGAGAAAAGAGAACCTACTCTTTCCCTACCTGGAAAAGGCAGGCATAACAGCACCACCCAAGGTGATGTGGGGTGTCGACGATGAGATACGCGCCCTGTGGAAAGAGGCCATTGCCGATCTTCTTACAAAAGGCAAGGCGGTATTGCCTGTAGTTGAGAAGGTGTTGGAGCAGGTCAAGAGCATGATCACCAAAGAGGATAACATCCTCATGCCCATGCTGCTTGAAAACCTCGATGCAGAAGATTGGCTGACTGTAGGGCGTGACAGCGCTGATATCGGCTACTGCTTCAACGGTGGCGTTGAAGGGGCCTCACCAAGTGATGCCCTCGCCTGGTACCGTTGGAACTTCAGCATGAGCGGCAAAAGTGAGACCCTTGAACAAAGCGGTGATACCGTGAAGCTTCCCAGCGGGAGCTTTACCTTGGAGGAGCTGACATGCATGCTCAATGCGATGCCTGCCGACATCACGTTCGTAGGCAAGGATGACAGGGTGCGGTACTTCTCTGAGGGCAAGGAGCGTGTCTTCCCCAGGACACGCAGCATCATCGGACGTGAAGTGGCGCACTGTCACCCACCGAAGAGCTTGCATGTCGTAGAGAAGCTGGTCGAGGAGTTTAAGGCTGGTGTTAAGGATGAGGAGTCCTTCTGGCTGCAAAGAGGAGATGCATTTGTCCTGATCCGCTACTATGCTGTTCGCTCGACAGGCGGTGAGTATCTTGGCGTCATGGAAGTGACTGAAGAGATCTCTTCCCTACGAAGCCTTGAAGGCAACAAGTTGCTCTCTGATTGACCTGTATGGGCCTGAGGGAGATTTATTCTCCTTCAGGCTTCTCTTTCTTTTTCATCATATCGATGACTGCCATATAGGCATATATCTGTCCCTGGATCTCTGAGTTCTTCAGTTCGCCCCTTCCCACCCAGTCATGCCCTTCATATATGGTCAGGTGGTGCAGTTCCCCTTCCAAGTCAAATATATTCAAGTTGGAAAGCTGTATGCGATTTTCCAAAAATGTGAGGGTGGTGTCATAGCCGTCGTGAAACGCCTGCTCTTCAGAGGTGAGTTCACCTTCTGTGTCCTTATCGTTCATGAGTACTGATTCCTATCCTGACCGTACCGCCAATTTTTCAAAAAGAGTGGTCAGTTGTATTGCAATTATTTGGTCCTTGAGTTTTTGAATATCTCTCAATGCCCTATCCTTATAGGATTGTGCAATAGAATCAGCTTTTTGTACACCACCTAGGAGCTCCACCAGTGCGACTGCCTTGGTCAGCGAAGAGGTGGAAAGCGATTTGCCTTTCCCCTGCAACAAGATCGTGAGGTGTCTCTTCTCCTCGGACATCTCCTCTTCCGCTTCAAGGGCGAAGAGCAAGGGGAGGGTGGGGATGCCCTCCTTGAGGTCCTTTCCCGTATGCTTGCCGAGCTGCTCTTTTTTCCCTACATAGTCGAGAATATCATCCTGAATCTGAAAAGCCATGCCCATGGCATAGCCTATGCGGTGACAGACCATCCTCTCAAGCTCAGAAAGATTGCCTACCGAGGCCCCTGCATAACAGCTGAGGGCAAACAGCGATGCGGTCTTTCCCCCGATCCTACGGAAGTAGGTCGTCTTGGAAATGAAGTAGTCCCCCTGTCCTGCATCCTGTTCCAGCTCGCTTTCACACAGCCGGGAGAGGGCATTGGAGACTACACGGGTATTCACTGTCTCCCCGTTGTGGTCATCTCCTGAGGCAAGGGCGAGGGCTCTGGCAAGCAGGTAGTCCCCTGCCAGCACTGCCTGCTTTGCACCCCTCTGGGCAAACAAGGTGGGCACCCCACGGCGGGTTTTTGCCGAGTCGATGATGTCATCATGGGCGAGGGAGGCGAGGTGGATCATCTCAAGGACGCTTGCGACCCTGATCGCCTTGTCCCTGTCGGAATCCTGGCCAAGGCGTGAGCACAGCAATACAAGAGCCGGGCGCAACATCTTGCCGCCCGACTGTACATGAGGGCGTAGGATGCCCTGGATGAACGAGTGAGCATCAGAGACGGTCGTTGCAATGGTCTGCTTCACGACCTCGAGCTCCTTTGCAAGGGCAGGTTCGTATAAAGAGTGCATCCTATACGCCCTGGCTTCGCTTTAGCTTGCGCTTCATCTGCTTTTTGGTGAATTCCGGCTCTCCCATGAAGAGATAGGTCTTCTTGGCAAGAGGGGTCTTGTTCCACAGTTTCTTCAGGTAGGGCATGACCCAGTAGTCAAGACCAAAGGCACGGCCCGCTCCTCCGAGCATTACAATGGAGACCGCCATATACCAGAAGATTTCCTTGCCTGCCAAGGCTCCAATGAGGAACATGGTTGAAAGGCCCAGGGAAACCACAGCAGCGGGGAAGGTGAACAGGCCCCCTAGGAAGCACAGTCCGATCCCCACCTCTGCAAGTACGATGAGCACCTGGAACAGGTAGGGTGCCTGTGAAACGAATACTTCGTTAATCCAGGTGTAGAGTGCCAGCGGTTCTGCAAGGACAGGGGGGGCGAACTGCTGCACAGCCTCTGTGACTGCAGTTGCTGTCTCTACAGCCCCCTCACCCCAGGCCTCTGAAGCGGCACCGACTGCATCGGCAGCCCCCCAGTAGACCTTTGAGCCGGTGGTGTCGGAAAGCCAGCCTCCGGTGATCTTGCCAAATCCCTCAATGAGCCACATCACCCCGAGAAAAAGCCTCAAAAATACTGTCCAGTAGGAGGGGACGCGATAGGAGGCCATGCCTCCGATGAGCGACCTCTTGTGCTTGATCTCCAGTATCTCATGCTTGAAATAGGTCCAGGCCCCGTTGACGCCGCAGACGCCCGCCTGGTAGTACATGTTTACCGCATGCTTCATCGTTTGTGCCAAGAAACCCGACAGGGAGATACCCCCTGTGTGGGAGACGGCATACTTGCCCCCTATGGAGACCATGTACCCATGGAAGTTCGACTTGAAGGGCTTGGGAGGCGTTGCCTTCTTGCCCAGCTCGCCCTTGATGGTGTAGATCACGCCATCAGTAGCGGTCTTGGCACTCTGCTCTGCAGCCTCAACGATCTGGGGGACAGGGCGGTTCTCCTCCTGGAAGTACATGCCGTCCCCTACGACGTAGACATTTTCATAGTCGGGGGACTGCATGTACTCATTTACCTGCTTGCGTCCCATCTTGCCATCCTCAATGGCAAGGCTCTCTCCGAACTCCGTGCCGCGCACGCCACAGGTCCATACGAGGGTCTTGGTCTTGATGACCTCTCCGCCTCTAATGGTGAAGCCATCCTCATCAACCTCGGTGATGAGGGAGTTGAGCATGATTTCGATGCCCTGCTTGCGCATATACCGCTCTGCCTTCTGGCGGGGGCCTTCGGGCAGCATATTAAGGATTTGTCCGAGGGCCTCACAGTTTATGATGCGCACATCGCTGTCGTCAAGCTTGTTCTTCTCGCACAGTATGGGCAGCCACTCGGCGAGTTCACCGACGAGCTCCACACCGGTAAAGCCTCCACCGGCCACGACAAAGGTAAGCATCTGCTTGCGCTTCTCAGCATCGGCCTCCCTTGAGGCATCCTTGACCATCATCTCAATGTGGTAGCGGATGGCCAGGGCATCCTCCAGGCTCCAGAGGTAGAAGGCGTGCTCCTTTACCCCGGGTATCTTGAAGTCGGCAGTCTCACCACCGGTTCCGATGATGAGCTGGTCATATGGGTAGGACCCCCTGACCCCTGAGAGCACCTGCTTGGTAAAGTCGATGTCCTTGATCTCGTCCTGGACAACATGGACCATCTTGCCAGAAAAGATCCGGTCAAAGGATATCTTGACAGCATTCTGCTTTACTCTGTTGCCTGCGACTTCATGCAGCTCTGTCATGAGGATGTGGTGCCTGTTGCGGTCGATCAGGGTGATCTCCACCTGGTCTTGCATCTTCTTGAAGGCCTTGTGCAGGTTCTTGGCAGCATGTACTCCAGCGTACCCCCCACCAAGTATTACAATACGTTTCTTTTCCATTTTTCCTATCCTTCTGAGCCGTGTGCTTAGGATTATTCCTTTCCCTCTTCGTTCATGGACCAAGTGCAGACTCGTGTTCTTCTACCAATATACTAGCATATGAGTATGGTATGTGGCAATTGTTGCTCTATTTATCGATTGCATATTCTCACACTTTTATCCTTTTGTAACCCTTTCGACTCACCTTTATCGTGCGTATTATCTGAAAGGTAAGAAATGAACTATCAGTCTTATACAGATTATGTGTAATAAGGGATTTTTCTTCTCAAAACAGTTTCTATTAAGAGTAATAACCATATAGAATTAAAAAATATTCTCAAACAGGGCAAAATATATGGATATTTTTCTAGTGAAATATTGATAAGCATCATCAAATGTGTATATGATTAGGTATTAATGAATAGTTAAACACTAGGCATCAAGGAGAGTAAACACATGAAAAGAACAATACAGTTGGCATTTGTAGCCATAGTCCTGCTTATCGCACTGGTTGGTGTAGGGTGTGCCAAAGAAGAGCCCAAGGCTGCACCTGCACCCAAGGCGGCAGAAGCCGCACCAGCACCCAAGGCTGCAACAGGTGACCTGAAGGACGGCATATACTTTGCTATGGATGAGGAGTTTGCCTCCTCCGGTTGGAAGGAAACTGTCACCCTTACCGTTGCAGGGGGAAAGATCACCGCAGCAGACTGGAATGGTGTCAACATTGCCGGGGGTGCTGACAAAAAGACCTTTGACAAGGCCGGCAAGTACAATATGGTGAAGTTCGGCAAGGCTCAGAGCGAATGGTCGGTCCAGGCCCAAAAGGCTGAACAGCACCTGATCACCACTCAGGACCCGACTGCCATCAATTACAAGGATGCAGAGGGCCACACCGATGATATCGGCGGTGTCTCAGTCCATGTGAATGGTCTTTTCAATCTTGCCCAAAAAGCACTCGCTGCAGGCCCTGTAGGCCGCGGCCCCTATACCGATGGCGCATACTTCGCCATCGATGAGCAGTTCGCCTCCTCTGGATGGAAGGAGTATGTCTCCCTCACCGTTATGAACGGCAGGCTTGCTTCGATCAACTGGAGTGGTGTCAATCGCGCAGGCGATGACAAGAAGGCCTTTGACAAGGCTGGCAACTATAATATGGTGAAGTTTGGCAAGGCTCAGGCTGAGTGGTCGGTACAGGCTGCCCGTGCTGAGGACCACCTCATTGGGAAGCAGGACCTCAAGGCCATCAATTACAAGGATGCAGAGGGCCATACCGATGATATCGCAGGTGTCTCTGTCCATGTGAACAGCATGTATGCCTTGGTAGAAGAGGCTCTTGCCTCAGGTGTCCAGAAGATCGGTCCCTATGCCGATGGCACCTACGTTGCCAGCATGGATGGCTATGATGCCAATGGGTGGAAAAGCTCCGTTTCCCTCTATGTCAGCAATGGCAATATTGTGCAGGCTTACTACAGTGGCGTCAATGCCGCAGGGGAAGACAAGCAGGTCTTCGCCTCAGAGGGCAAGTACGGCATGATCAAGGGCAGCAAGATCGGAAAGGAGTGGCATGAGCAGGCCCAAGCCGTTGAAGCATACCTGGTCACAACCCAGGATCCCAAGAAGATCAAGTTCTCCAATACCGAAGGCAACACCGACGACATTGCAGGAGTCTCGATGCATGTCGGTGATTTCTTCACCCTTGCTGCAAAGGCCCTCGCTGCCGGACCGAAGAAGTAAGCCCACAGCGTACTCCTTTAGCTTTTTGAAGGCCCTGTGACGCACGTCATCACAGGGCCTTTCCTAGCTTTTCATATCAGAAACAGTATTCCTGCCCATGTGTTTCGCCTTGTACAGAGCCTTGTCCGCCAGTTCAATGAGCTCTTGTGGCGTTTGGTCTTCGTTCCATTGGGCGACGCCGATGCTCACAGAGAGCACAAGGGCAGGGTACTCCTCAAACGTGTGCTCGCAGATAACGCTTTGTACCGTCTGTGCTATGGCAAGTGCCCCCTCCAGCGTGGTGGAGGTGAGGATGATGGCAAACTCATCCCCTCCTATCCGTGAGCAGATGCTCGAAGTCTGGGTGTTTGCACTGATGATGGCGCCCACTGTCTGCAGGACCTTGTCCCCTGCCAGATGTCCGTAGGTGTCATTGATCAGCTTGAAACCGTCAATATCGAGCAACAGGAGGGAGAAGGGGGCCTTTGAGGTCTTGGTGTGGAGTGCTATCCTCCTCAGCTGGGTTTCAAAATACCGCTTTGTCCCCAGATGGGTCAGGTATTCGACCTCCAGGGAGTGTTCGCGTAGTTTCAGCACTATGCAGATGGTCAGGGAGACCAGGATGATGATCAGCAGGAAGAGGCCGGAGATGATGAAGGACATGTTTTGTACGGTGTTCTGCAGTGTTGCTATGCCGAAGCCTGTGCTCACCACCCCCAGAACCATGCCCCTCTCGTTATCCATGATAGGGGCATGGGCAAAGATGGAGGGGCCCCACTCTTCGTGCTCCATCATCCCAGTTGTCACCCCTGTTGCTTGTGCAAAGGCTTGGTTGCATGACGACGAAATGCCCATGCCCTGGAAGACCGGCCTGAGGGGATTGGCATCTCTACGGCTATCGAGCACGAGCATGGCTGTGGCGGGTCCTGTCTTTGCCTGGGTGTACAGGTAGTCAACGTTTGCATCTTCCCGGAGTCTGATGAACATCTCCTGCACCAAGGTGTAGTAGTGCCTGTCTATGCTTTTAGGGTTCTCTTGAGCAGCCCTGACAAGGTCGCTGTAGGACCGGCTATCATTTTCCAAGAAGATGGCTGTGGCATTGGCCACGGCTAACGCCCGTTGTTCCATTTCTCCAAGCATTGCCTGCTTATAGGTAGAAAGGAGCACCTTGGCTGGCACCAGCAAGAATAGGGTGACCAAAGAAACAGTAAGGAGAATAAGCGTGCAAGAACGTCTGAACCGATGGGAACAATATGCCACAATAAATACAATCCTTGATTATATGCAATTAGCTATATTTTATCATGCCAAAGAGGATATGGGTAGTAATTTTTTTGGATATTTCAGTGAAATTTAACGAAAGTTGGTACTGGTGGATAGGAGTGCTTGTTCCTACTGAACATATATATCGTAACCACAAAACCAAGAAAAAGCCTCCCATGGGAGGCTCATTCTGTTTTGGGTTGTTGGTTATATAGTGGTTGTAAGTGCGATGGTGATCATGGCGTTGTAGGTGCCTGCAGGAGCAAGGGCAGCTGAACCAGAGGTCTTTTCCTTTATCCTGATGGGTGCATCCTTAAGAGAAGCGAAGGAGTTTAGTGGAGAAGCCGGGATAGTCTGAGCTTCAGGGGTGACCGTCAGTTCAACCACGCCGTTGGGAGAGGTGAGGGTGCTCACAGAGATTGCAAGAACCACAGGCGCCTTGGTGTTGTTGATCGCTGAGAGGTATCCTACAACTACAGGAGCCTTGAGGTCGAGCATAACGATGGTGGTCTCGACAGAAGAGGAGACAGCTTCCTGGAACTTTTTAACTGAGTTGAAGGCTCCAGTA
The DNA here is from genome assembly GCA_964527665.1 of uncultured Sphaerochaeta sp. Lineage (GTDB taxonomy): Bacteria > Spirochaetota > Spirochaetia > Sphaerochaetales > Sphaerochaetaceae > Sphaerochaeta. The sequence continues at coordinate 2,496 of CAZGOK010000017.1, read as the reverse complement.
TTTGCAATTTTCCCAGTGGTGACGCCAAAGGCTGAGAAATCGGATACGGATGATTTCACTATGATGGTTGCAGATTCCTGTGCGCTCTCATCAGCGGCGAAGAGGCCAAAGCCGGCGAATGCAAGGATGAGGAGTATGGCGATCATTTTTTTCATGGTGTATTCCTTTTTGAAGCTAGGACCTTCAGTGCAAGTTGCTCTTTTCCTGAGCACAGTTGTACTATACTATGCCCCTATACTTATGTCAATACAATTGAATGTAGAATACTATTCATATTTCTAGTTTGTTACTGGTATATTTAAATACTTTTAATATAACAAAATAATAAATGACTGCAAAGAAGAACTTGTGACATGTAGTCTCTGATAATGCTTAGTGATGAGAAGAATCATCATATTTTCTTATGGTTGTAGGGCGTATGGACCATCACCATGCCATAGGTATGGAGCATATCTGTTTGTGTTGAGCCTGGTTTGAGAGCTGGGGGTCGTTGGGTTGTAAGGGGTTGTGCCCCTAGCGGAAGGAACCGCCAAGAACAGAAAGCCTTCCCGTCATACGATGGCAGGAAGGCGTAGCAACCCGATGGCACTGCTTTGCCGTTTCCGGGCTTTCTCCTAGGAGAGGCAGGTATTCACCATCAGGGGAGGAAGGGCTCATCAAACCCAAAATGGGCATAAAGCTCCTTTTGCTCTTCTGTTATCTCCCCGAGGTAGGGGCTGTGCCCATCACTGTGGTACTGCTCCAGCATATCCAGCTGGTCCAGCAGGGATGTCATCGTATGGGTTGTGTAGAGATCCTTTTCCCTCATGGTCTTGTCAATGGCAGCGACATACATATGGGCAACGAACTGCACAAACAGCTTTCCTTCAAGGTTCTGCTCATAGGAGAGCAGCGTCCCGCGCATGTTCAGCCTCTCCTTGAGATTGCCGAACGCATCCTCTATCAAGGTGCGCGAGCGATACACTTCCAAAGCTTCAATAGGGTCCTTGATGTCGTTTGAGATAAGGGCAAAGTGACCGAAGTCCCTCTGCTTTGCATCAAGGGCGCCTTGGCGCAGCGTGATGGAAATCTTTCTTGGCTGGCTCTGGCGCAGATGGAAGTACTTCTCGTACAGGTGCTCGTGAGAGGGTACCCTCTTGTTGGCGTACAGCTCCTCCTCCAACAGGTCAAGGCGTTTGTTGAAGGCAATCTTGTCGTCGATGGCCAGGCGCTCATCATAATAGAGGTGCACATAGATGCGCTTGTCCGTCCTGATGACCTCAGACGTGCGTTTTTTCACCCTTTCATGTGGCCATACGCTCATTACAGAAGAACAACCCAGCTTATAGCCTGTATGGTAGTGGGCCCGTGTCCGTATGGTATCCCTCACAGCCTCGAGGTGTTGCTGTATGAAGGGCGACGCGACAGGGGCACCCATGAGGAACTTGTAGTGGTTGGTATAGAGGTCATTGATGTGCTCTTCACTATATAAGTCGTAATCGAGGACAAGCTTAATTTTTCCTGTGACCAGCTCTTCCAGATCCTTGAGCAACCCCTTTATCGAAGGCAGATCGGATAAGCTACTGGATAGCCTCTTATAGCTTACAGGCATCTCCGACCTTTCGCCGCACAGCAGGCTGAGGTTGATCTCAGCCATCGGGTCGCTCTGTTTGTCCTTTCTGTACTTAACCTGGTTGAGGGTTTCGAAAAAGGAGGAGATGGTTGAGATGTCAAAAGCGAGGAACTCCTGCTCGTCACGCCTTGTCGCCTGGAGGTGGAAAAACTGGTTTTTGGCCTCCTCGGTGACGAGCTGGAACAACTCGCTGCAACGCTGGGTGGAGATGGCCCCTTGATAGGGCAGCAGATGGGTGGCCGCCCATTTGGGAAAACGGCTTATGGTGTTGTTCTCCTCCAATATGAGGAAGTAGACCAGCGATAGCATCTGGTTATAGGAGTCGGGAAAGCATGTTTGAAGATCTTGTGGTATGCCGTAGAGCTCCCCGATCCTGTCAAGCAGATAGGTCGCTCCATAGAACTGCCTGATGGATTCTGAAGGCAGTGAGGCAGGGGGCTTCTCCTGCCTGAGCTGCTCAAGCTCCTTTTGCATCCTATGCTGCTTGTTTGGGACAAACACATTGTCTACAAGTTTTCCTATGCATACACGCGTGTTGCGGGACTGCTGCTTCTCCTTGTCCCAGTACGCTGTTGATTCATATACATAGGTGGTTTTGTTCTTCTTGTTTTTCACATATACCAATGACACACTATCACTCCTCATTGGTATACTTATACCTTGGTATTTAATAAATAACAAGATACTTTTGCATTAAAAGTTTGAATATAATGGAGTTAAACCATTCATTGGTATAATTATCATAAATTTAAAATAGATTCTTACTATGTCTTAGATCATCATTCATTATGTGAGATAAAACCTCTGTAATAAGAAAGTAAATCATTATCATATAATCATATAAAAATTTTCATCATGATAAAAAAAGTTCATGAATTCAGTTA
>CAZGOK010000016.1:0-17906 GCA_964527665.1 uncultured Sphaerochaeta sp. | reverse complement strand
AACAAGGCCGGCATAGTCAGGATCGAGCAGATGAACGACGCCTAAAGGCCGATTTTCTCTTCTGCTTCACGCATTGCATCTATGGTCAACTGGATGATGGGGGTGATCTCCATCTCCAGCATTGCTGCACCCTGTGTTATGATGTCTCGGTTCACCCCGGCAGCAAAGCCTTTGGATGACCACTTCTTCTTGACCGACTTTACACTCATGCCTTGCATGCGCTCAGGCCTCATCAGGGCCGTGGCGTAGATCAGGCCGGTGAGCTCATCGATGGTGAAGAGGACCTTTTCCATAAGGTGGGTGGGCTCAATATCACAACAGAGCCCCCAGCCATGGCTGCAGACTGAGTGGATGAAACTCTCATCGGCTCCGATCTCCGCCAGCAGTGACGGTGCCTTGGTGCAGTGCTCCTCGGGGAAGCTGCCGTAGTCCACATCGTGCAACAGACCCACCAGGGACCAGTATGTTTCGTCCTCACCAAAATGAGCGGCAAATTTCCTCATCGTCTCCTCCACGCAGTATGCGTGCAGGACCAGAGCCTCGCTGGGGTTGTATTTCTTCAGCAATTGCAGTGCTTCTTCTCTTTTGAACATCCTCTGCCTCCTGGTAAGAGTATATTTTTTTTGTTCTTGTTAGGGAAGTGGTGAAAAAAACAGTCGGTTTGCCTCCATTCCCCTTTATTATTTTTTAGGAGGTGTGGTAGTATAGGAAGGTCTTTCCAGTAGTGGAAAGCATTCTGTTAGAGGAGGAACCTATGTCTGTTTCAGACGAAGGTGGCAGTATAGCACCACTGCCCATTCATTTATTCTTGGCGTCCTCCCTTCCTACGTTCTAGATCTTTCACAAGGTCTGTCCTGCGGATTACTGAGGTACGCCTTACCCAACAATCCACGGAGGACCTATGATAACCATACGAAATAATGTAGTGAGCACCAATCCAGGTGATAGCCCATCAGAGGCATCGTACACCTGGGTCGATGCCCGTAACATCAACCGCGACGATATAACCCTGCTTGAAGAGCAGTACAACATCTCCAGCGAACTGCTTGCAGACATCATGGACCAGGACGAGCAGGCACGCATTGAACGTGAGGACGACTTTGTCGCCCTCATCGTCCGTCTGCCCGCCCTTTCTGACGACAGCAAGGGAATTAACCAGTATGCCGTCCCCTTGGGCATCGTGCTGTATAAGGATTTGGTCATCACCATCTGCCAAAGTGACAGCATTGTGTTGGAGGACTTCTCCAAGAACAGGTTTCGCCAGTACCCTGTGGCGACCAAGGAGGGGTTTGTCATCAGCATCCTCGGGCGGGCCACCATGGTCTACATCCGCCTGCTGAAGTACATCAACCGCCAGAAGTCCCTGGTCGAGGAGCAGTTGCAGAAGAGCATCATGAACTATGAGCTGATCCAGTTGCTGCAGATCCAGAAGTCCTTGGTATATTTTTCCACAAGCCTATCCACCAATGAGGCTCTGATGGAGAAGCTGCTCAAAATTCCCTATTTCAAGCTCACCTCGGAAGAGGAGAGGGACTTCTTGGAAGATACCATTACCGACAACAAGCAGGCCATTGAGATGGCGAACATCTACACCACCATCCTTACCGGCACGATGGACGCGTTTGCCTCGGTCATCGGTAACAATATGAACGTCATCATGAAGAGGCTGACCATCATATCCATAGCCCTGATGTTCCCCACCCTTATCGTCAGCTTCTACGGCATGAACATTGAGCTTCCCTATATGCACCAGCCCCTGGCATGGGTCGGGGCTCTGACAGTCTGTGGTATAAGCGCCTTTTTGGGTGGTTGGATGCTCTCCGACCGGCGCAGCCAGAGCCTTGTACAGCGCTCGGTACAAGCAAAGCGGATAAAAGTGAAGAAAACCAAGAAGAAAACTCGGAAAAAACGAACACAGACTGATTGATTTTTCTGTTTTTCCAATGCTACTGTACTCCCTTATGGGAGAATATGATGGATAGCATTGGAGAGATATGTACGGCCTACAACGGCACATATGCAGGGGAAGGCATGGCCGCCCTTGCCAGACTGTATGACCAGATAGAAGAGGAGACCTCACGTTTTTGCTCTGAGCATGACATTGCATGTGGAAGCGGATGCGGCACATGCTGCGAGCATTTCATGCCGGACATCACCGCCTTGGAAGCGAGGCTGGTAGCCGCCTACCTGCTCCTGACCAAGGGGGATACCTCCCTTATCTACAAGCTTGTCGATGCAAAGGCCCAGGTGACAGGGCCCTGTCCGCTCTATCGGTTTGACCACCCCTACCACTGTAGTGTCTATCCTGCCAGGCCTCTGATCTGCCGCCTCTTCGGAGCGTGTGCCAATGCTGACAAGGATGGCAATGGAGTCTTCCGTCGTTGTAGGTACAACGAGGAAGAGACCATGCCCCTTCACCTGAGCTTTGGCCCTGAGGTGGTGGTGATGCAGGACTACTCCTACGCCTTGCGTGCTTTGGACAGCGGCTCCTCCAAGGTGGACCTGCTGCCCAAGGCTATCCTTGAGCAGCTGGAACAACTGAGTTTCCTTGCAGCCATGCTCTCAGGTCAGGATGACAATTCCAATCCTGACGATACACCCAACCCGCAGGCGAGCTAGCGTATCACTCTGATCAGGTACCCGGTGAGGTACTCTGACTCAGGGAACGACAGGCGTATCGGATGGTCCTCGGCTTGGCCCAAGGTCCACAGTATCTGAATCTCCACCCCTGCATCCTGGGCACTCCAGGCGAGGATAGTCCTCAGCATCTCACCTGAGATAGCCCCGGAGCAGGAGAAGGTGGCGATGATGCCCCCATTCTTTATCTTCTCCATGGCAAGCCTGTTCAGGTCCTTGTATGCTTTTGCCGCCTTGTCTGCCTGGCCTTTTGTCTGTGCAAGCTTGGGAGGATCCAAGATCATGAGGTCATACTTGTTCGCCTCGATGATCCTCATCTGGCGAAAAATATCGGCTTTGATGATGTTTACCCGTTCGCGGCTACCTTGGGCAATGATTGCTGCATCCTGGTTGATGTGTACATGGGCCAGTGCCTGCTTGAGTGCTGTGGCACTGCTGTCGATGAGGTCTACCCAAGCAGCACCGCTGCGCAGGGCATGCAGGGTAAAGGCCCCTGTGTAGGAGCATCCGTCCAGCACGACAGCATCCTTGCAGTAAGGTTCGATCGCCATGCGACTCTCCCTTTGGTCGCAGTAGAATCCACTTTTCTGCCCTTTGCCGGGAATAACCTCATACAAAAGGCCATCTTCACGAAACCTGATGGGAGGCAGACGCTTGCTTGGAGTGAAGTACGCTCCATCCTGATAGAACAGCACCTGGTCGCTCAGAGCTTCAACTGAACTGTAGGCGGTGTCCACCGTCACAATGATCATAGCGGGTTGCAAGAGTTTTTCCAGAGTGGTTACGATAATGTCCCTCTGGTCCCAAGCCACGCGAGCGCTGATATCTATGCGGATAAGGGTGCCATATACATCTGCAACAATGCCGGGAAGCATGTCGGCTTCGCCGAAGATGATGCGAAAGGCGGTGGTGGGTGTGCTTTTGTCCCTGAAGAAGGGGCTTCGTCTGAGCACGCTGGCGGTGATGGTCTTCCTCCACCATGCATCATTGATCTGCTCTGCCTCGTTCCAGCTGAGGAGCCTGATCGGTATGTGGCTTTTGGGGTCGTACCAGCCCCAGGCTATGAATGCGCCCTCTTGTGTTGTAGTTTTGACGATTCCTACATCGTCCTTGTTTGGTATCGAGTCGATTGCGCCAGAGAAAACCCATGGGTGGTGACGTAAGAGCTGTTTTTCCTTGCCTTCTTTTATTGTAATTGTTTGCATGGTTTAACTGTAGCGTAAGAGAGCCTTTTTGTCAAAACGTTTGTTGACTTGCACGGCGCTGATGTCCGATAATGGCCATATGCAGAAACAAACCGTGCAGGCTATCCTGTTTGACCTCGATGGGACGCTTGTGGATACCATAGAAGACATTACCGATGCCCTGAACAGGGCCCTTGGGCTAGAAGGCCTTCCTCTCTTGGATGTCGCCATGACAAAGAAAGTAGTGGGTAGGGGATTGAGAAATGCCCTCATAGGGGCTGTGGAACTTTTTGGTGAGCCGTTTTCATCCGAGCATATCGACCGCATGTATGAGAGCATGATGGCCTTCTATCGCAAGAACCATTGCGTCAAGAGCCGCGCATATGAGGGCATCCTGCCCATGCTGGAAGAACTCGACAGTAAGGGTCTCCCTCTTGCTGTGTTTTCCAACAAGGAGGATGGCCTGACCAAGGATGTAGTACGAACCCTGTTTCCCCACATCAGGTTTGTCTGGGTGCGGGGTATGCGTTCTGATTTTCCCCGTAAGCCTGATACTGCAGGGCTGAGACATTTTGCAAAGAAGCAAGGCTTGTCGGTTGAAAATTTGCTCTATGTGGGTGATTCTGAAGTTGACTATCAGACAGCGGTGAACGCTGGCTGCCAACATATTCTGGTAACGTGGGGATTCAGACCAAGAGAGGAGCTCATGCTGCTAAAAGGATCCATTCTGGTGGATTCGGTGGAAGAGCTACAGGAGGCTATCAATGACCTATAATGAAAAAGATCTGAGAAGTAAGGCCGAAGCGTATATTCAAAGCGAGCAGGAGAGTGTATTCCGCCAAGAGGTGGAGGAAGCTCTTGCCAAGGAAGATTGGGAAGACCTCTACGACAGGTTCTATACCAGCCTCTCCTTTGGGACTGCAGGGCTCAGGGGCGTCCTTGGGGGTGGGACCAACCGGATGAACTCATTCATCATACGCAAGGTCACCCAAGGCCTGAGCGACTACCTCAACGAGGAGTCCAGCAACCCCTCGGTGGCGATCGCCTATGATAGTCGTCACTATAGCCAGCAGTTTGCCATGGAAGCCTCCCTGGTCCTCGCGGCCAACGGCGTTTCCGTATTCCTATACAATACGCTGCACCCGGTTCCGATGCTCAGCTTTGCTGTCAGGTACCTGAATACCACAGCAGGCATCGTCATTACCGCAAGCCACAACCCTTCCAAGTACAACGGGTACAAGGTCTATTGGCGCTCCGGCGGACAGGTGACCCCGCCCCATGACTACAGCATTGCAGACCGGGCAAACTCGGTGAAAAATGAGGATATCCAGAGCATCAGCGAACAAAGTGCCCGCTCCAAGGGCCTTTTGGTCCCCGTTCCAGAAAAGGTGGACCAGGCCTACTACGCGATGGCTCTCGCCTCCTTGAAAAGGCCGGCTCTCGTCTATGGAAGCCCGATAACGGTAGCCTATACCCCCTTGCACGGCACTGGAAACGTCCCTATCCGCCATCTCCTTGAGGAGGTGGGCATCAAGTGCGTTGTGGTCAAGGAGCAGGAAGAGCCCGATGGGGCTTTCCCGACGGTGAGCCTGCCCAACCCAGAGAGTGCTGAGGCGATGAAATTGGTACTTGACCTAGCAAAAGAGAGCAAAGCTGACATCGTGCTGGGAACCGATCCTGATGCTGACCGCCTGGGCATAGCGATCCCCCTTACCCCTGAAAAGGACTCCTACCAGCTGTTGAGCGGAAACCAGATAGCTGTGCTGCTCTGTGACTACCTGGCTGGAGCATCAGAGGGGGCGAAGCGCCCGGTCTGTGTGAAGAGCCTGGTCACCACCGACCTGGTCAAGCAGATCACAGAGGCCCATGGCGGCAGGTGCAAGGATGTGCTTACCGGCTTCAAGTATATCGCTGAGGAGATCGAAGCCCTGGACAAGAGCGAGGAGGAGTACTTCCTCTTTGGCTGTGAGGAGAGCTATGGCTACCTCACCGTCCCCTCAGTCAGGGACAAGGACGCTGTGAGCTCGGCCCTTGTCGCTGTGGAGATGATGAGCTACTACGCTACGCAGGGCCTCACCTTGCAACAGCGCCTCGACGCCATCTATGAGGAGCATGGCTACAGTACCGAAGTGGTCTTCTCCCGTGACTATGAAGGGTCTGCCGGCAAGAAGAAGATGCTGCAGATTATGGCGACCCTGAGGGCCCTGAAGGTCGGCGATAGGCTGGGAAGCAAGACTCTTCTCTCCATAAGCGACCTGCTCCCAGGCAAGGATACGGGCTTTCCCCCCTCCGATGTCCTGATCATGCACTTCAGCACAGGAGAAAAACTGGTGGTTCGTCCCAGCGGGACAGAACCAAAGATCAAGTACTACCTCTTTGTCAAAGCTGACAAAGGCGGTAGGGAGGCCCTGGAAGCTGATCTTCCAGAGCTCGTAGAGATGTTTAAGGCGGCCTTATAGATGATAACCTGTTATGCACTGCTTAGGAAAGTTGGATCGAACCTCTATCTCAGTCCCTATTTGAAACCGGAGAAGACAGCCACTTTGGACGCTGACACCCCCGTGGCTCTTGTAAGCAGCGGCATGCTTACCAAGGGCCAGAAGGATGAGGCCTCCTTTGCACTCTACAGTGCGATTGATTTCTCTGTAGACCGCTGGATCCAGGACAAGCAGTATGTTCCCAGGCTCCTTATCAGCGCCGTGGTCTTTATGGTCACCTACTTCTTCATGTCCCTTGCCATCCGCGACCCCCTCCCGATGATCGATGAGGTGCTTGTCTCCACAGGCCTCACTGTCGTCTGCTGGATAGCCCTGGCAAAGCGCGACACCCGTTCATCGCGCGCCTTGCAGCGAAGGTACGAGCTCAAGGCGAAGGCGGGAAGCCCTGACTACCAGGTGCAGGAAGGCATCTTTGCCCTTGAGGCATTTCTCCAGGATATTGAGAGTCTGGACATGCAGGATGTATGTGACAACCTCTGTCTAGTTGAGAAAAAAGAGTTTGAGTTGCTCTCTGAGGAGCAGAAGGGCCTGTGGTCACAAGAGTTCCTCGAGCTGTTGCTGCTCCACCTGAAGGTCAGAAATAGGAGCCTGTGGCGCATGGTGCAGAGGGTCCACACTGTCAGGGAGTCCAAAAAACCTAACCTGAGGCTCTCTCAGCGCCTCTTTCATCTCAGCATACAGCAGAAGCTTGACCTGCCCCTGCTCTCCCTATGCGTAGTGCTGCTTGAACAGGTAGGCTGAAGCAAACAGACCACGCACTTGCCTTAGGAGGCATGCGTGGTTCTTTTTGGGTCAGCCTTGGCATCATAGCCGGGGTTCCCCTGCTGTTCTTTCTCGCCGCTACAGGGAGCTCTCTGCTTGGCTATCCACTGCTCGTGGCAATGGCCCTGCTTGTCTTGGGTTTTGCCTTCCATTTCTGGGCAACGATCACATCCAATGGCAACCTGGAACAGACCATCATAACACTTACAACCCTCATTTTTTTCTGCTACGCCCTCTTTGGATGGGCAGCATCTGATAATCAGGTGGCGTTGGCATTCGTCCCCGAGCGCATAACAGAGGTTGGGGGTACTCTTATCGAGGACTCCTTGCTCACTAAGGGTGGCAAACAGCTCTTGCGCCTCAAGCTCACCTCCTGTGGGACGCAAGACGGGGCCAAGGGAAGCGCCCAGGGGGTGCTGAGCATCCTTCTTGAGGTTGATGGAACCCTGGTCAGTGGTAGCCGCCTCCTGGTTCAGGGAGAGCTTGCCCCTGATGGTTCGCTCTTCTTTGCCGATACAGTGCAGGTGCTCACTATCTCCAGGATACGGATATTCCGGCGCAAGCTTCTTGCTTTGGTGGAGAAGCGTTTGTACCAGGTGATGGATGATGATGAAAGCCGCGCCCTTGCCCTGATGCTCCTTCTGGGCAGGACCGGTGATGCTGCCTTTCCCCTGAAGGAGCTCAGTCTTGGCAGCGGATGTGCACACCTGCTTGCCCTCTCAGGGATGCACCTGCAGTTCTTCATCGGAGTGCTCTCCCATCTCTTGGTACCGCTGGTGGGAAGGAGACGGGGTAGGGGGGCGTCGGTGTTGTTTGCCCTCCTGTATGTCCTGTTGGTGGGGCCCAAGCCCTCCCTGGTCCGGGCGATGGGGATGGCTTTTCTGTCGCTCTTCCTGAGGGGGAGGATGGCCCCGTACTGGGGCTTTCTTGCAACTGCCTGCATCCAGACACTGCTCTTTCCTTCAGCAGTGTCGAGTATGGGAAGCCTGTTCAGCTATGCTGCCTATGGGGGACTTTTGTGCAACTCCTTGTTTCATTTCTACCGGCCCAAAATTCTTGAGCCCTTCTTTGCCTCCCTCTATGCCATCCTGTTTACGGCGATACCGACTCTGGCAGTTTGGGAGACCTGGCAGATAGGGGGGTTGTTCATAGCCCCTTTTGCATCGCCTTTGATGTTCTCCCTGATGGGCAGTTCCCTGCTGACCTTCGTGTTTGGTAAGCTATTTGCTCCTTTGGTAGGGGCTCTGTACCGCCTTCTCCACCTTGTTTTCTCCTATGGCAGCTCCCTATTCGGCGGCGGGGTCGCCAAGGGAGGGTTTCTCTTCTATCTCTTTGCTGTGTTGACGCTCCTTGCCTCTATTGGCTATGCTGAACGGGCTTTGCAAAAAAAGAGGAGAGACTCCTATGAGTTGGAAATTCGCGTACGATTCACCGAAGGCCATCAAGAGCTTGCTTGACAAGGAAGGGCTCGCCTTGAGCAAGAAATTTGGACAGAATTTCCTCATCAGCCGCCATGTCAGAGAGAACATAGCAAGGGAGCTCGACTTGGAGCCTTCCATGAAGGTCTGGGAGGTGGGCCCGGGCATCGGAGCCTTGACCGCCCTCCTGTTGGAGAGTGGGTGCTCTGTCACCGCCTTTGAGATAGACCACGGGTTTTGCCGCCTCCTCACCGAGCAGGCCTTCGGAGACGATGAGAACTTCCGCCTTATCGAAGGTGATGTCCTAAAGACATGGGAGAGGCTCTGGAAGGATGAAGGGACCCCAGACAGGATCTGTGGAAACCTCCCCTACAATGTGGGCTCTGTCGTCATTGCAAAGCTGCTTGAGTCAGCATGCCTACCCCCAAAGATGGTCTATACCCTACAAACTGAGGTCGCCTTGCGCCTGAGTGCAACCCCCGGTGATAAGAACTGGTCATCCTTCAGCCTGCTTGCCCAGATGGACTACACTGTAAAGAGTGCCTTTGCCATCAGCGGCAGCAGCTTCTACCCTGAGCCGAACGTCGCCAGCACGGTCATCACGATGGACAAGCGCGATGCTCCTTTGGTTGATCCCTCTCTCAGGGATGTGTTTCTCATAGTGGTGCGCGATCTTTTCTCTCAGAAAAGAAAGACGATAAAGAACAACCTCCTCGGTGGGAAGACCGGCGCCCGCTTTGGCAAGGATGGGATTGCCCTTATCCTGGAAAAGAGTGGTGTTGATGCAGGCCTACGGGCTGAACAGCTCGATTGGGCTCAGTTCATCGCCATCAGTGAAGCTGTTTCCAGCTGTTGAGCCAGGTGCCGCGTCTATAGCTGTAGAGACAGATCATGCCCCTGAGCATGAGGTCGCTCATCATCGCTATCCATACCGCTGCCAGTCCTAGGCCCGTTACCCTGAGCAGTATCCAAGCCAAGGGCAGGCGTAGGAGCCACATCCCCGCCAGCGAGATGAAGAACGGGCCTTGTGTATCACCACCTCCGCGCATGACCCCAAAGACCAGGATGGAGAGGCCGAAGGCCGGTTGTGCAAAGGCCTCTATCCTCAACACCTGAGTACCAAGCGTTACAACAGGACCGACCCGAGTAAAAAGCGTCATAAGAAATGGTGCAAACAGATAGAGCACCAACCCCATGAAACTCATCATAATCGTGCCCCACAAGACACATAGGTTTGCATAGCGCTGTGCAAGAGCCTTGTCATCACGTCCGAGGGACTGGGCAACGAGCGTGGTTGCTGCTGTGGAGAAGCCTGAGGCCGGCAGGTAGGTTATCGACTCTGCGCTGATGGCCAGGAAGTGGGCGGCCAAGGCTGTGGTCCCCAGGGTCCCCACCATCTTGGTAAGCATTATCTGCCCGAAGGAGAGGGTGGACCTCTCCAATGCGATGGGGATGCCCAGCCTCAGGGCCTGCTTTTGGATCTGTGCATCGAATGCCCATCGCTGTCTGAAGGAGACCCTTATCTTGTGCTCGCCCTTGAACAGGACAAGCAGGAGCAGGCAGGCGGTCAGGGTGCACGCCAGTGTCGTGGCCAAGGCCGCACCCCTGACCCCAAGGCCCAGGCCGGGCAGGACCAGAGAGCCAAGCCTGATGGAGGGGAAGATGAAAAAGAGGTTGAACAGGATGTTGCAGACGTTGTTGAAGGCGTTGAGGTAGAGAGGGCGCTTGGTGTCCCCGCTTAGGCGCAACAACGTGCTGATCGTGATCATCAGGAGGTTGGGGATGTACCCTATTGCTATGAGGGTGAGGTACTGCCTGGACAAGGGACGCACAGCATCTTCTGCTCCCATCCAGGAGGGAAGGAAGCGTGCAACCTGTATGAACAGCAGCGAGAGAAAGAGGCCGAAACCCAAGGATGTGAGCAGGGCCTGACGGACGACCAGCTTTGCCCGGTCAGCCTTTCCCGATCCCAGCAGCCTGGCCATAAGGACTCCGAAGCCAAGGGCGAGGGCGTTCATCCACCCGTTGACCAGCCAGATGGTCGAGCTGGTGACCGCTATGGCGGCAGTTGCCCCTTCACCAAGGGACCCCACCATCGCCGAGTCTGCGAATGTCACGCTTACTTGTAAGATCTGCTCGACTATGGTCGGCCAGGCAAGGGCCCAGATGATGGTGCCGGGGGTGAGGGTAGGATCGAAGAGGTCAAGCGATTTTTTGGAAAGGCCCATGGTTGGAAAGCTCCTTAGCACGTGAGGGCATAGTAGCAAAAAGAGGGAAGAAGGACAATCAAAACAGAGGAAAGGGCCCTTGCGGGCCCTATCCATATGTACCAGATCATGCCTATCAGACAGCTCCAGCTTGAGCGAGGGTGATCGAGCTGGTAATGACGATGTCTTCGATCGAGCAGCCTCGGGAGAGGTCGCTGATCGGCTTGGCAAAGCCTTGGAGGATCGGTCCGTACGCCTCGGCTCCTGCCAGTCTCTGTACCAGCTTGTATCCGATGTTCCCTGCCTGCAGGTCTGGGAAGATCAGGGTGTTGGCAGAGCCAGCAACCTTTGAACCGGGAGCCTTGCTTTTTGCAACGCTGCCGATGATGGCGGCATCGAGCTGCATCTCACCGTCGACGGCGAGGTCGGGAAGCTTGGCCTTGATAAGCTCTGTAGCCTTGACCACCTTATCTACCAGGTCGCCCTTAGCCGATCCCATGGTGGAGTAGGAGAGCATGGCAACCTTGGGCTCTGCCTGCAGGAATGTTTTGCACGAGATGGCAGAAGCCTCTGCGATCTCAGCGAGCTGCTCGGCTGTTGGATTGGGGATGGTTGCGCAGTCGGCGAATATGAACGAACCATCTGAACCAAGGTCGGTCTTGTCCGTTGCCATCACAAAGCAGGAGGAAGCGAACTTGATGCCCGGTTTTGTCTTGATGATGTTGAAGGCCGCGACCAATACGTTGCCGGTGGTGTTTTCAGCTCCGGCTACCATTGCATCGGCCTTGCCCAGGCGGACCATCATCGCTGCCCAGCGAAGGGGGTCTGCAATGCCTGCAAAGGCCTCTTCTTCTGTCATGCCCTTGTGCTTTCTCAGCTCAAAGTAGGCTCGTCCGAAGCTCTTTCTGTCGGCATTGGTAAGGGGGTCTTCAAGGATGATGCCATCCAGCGAGGTGCCCACTGCCTTTGCAGCTTTCCTGATGGCCTCTTCTTCTCCCACAAGGGTGACTGAAGCGGCGATCTTCTGGTCGATGATCTTACGTGCGGCTTGGATGGTTCGGGCTTCTGTGCCCTCAGCAAGTACAAGATTCTTGTTGGCCTCTATAGCTTGGGCCTTCATTTTTTCAGCAAACGTCATGGTTGTGCTCCTTGACAGTACATGGTGTGATATCCTCTTGATGATACCACGATTGCCCTTGTTGTGAAAGTGCAACAAAAGGCTGTCATCAGAGCTCCAAAATATGATAGTGTAGGGCTGATATGCAGATTCGAACCTTGTTATTCATCATGATAGGGGTAACTGCATTCGGCTCGAACCTCTTTGGCGGGCTGAGTGCAGAAATCCAAAAAGCCTGCTCATTGAGCCTGGGCCAGATGAGTGCCCTGATGAGCCTGAGCCAGGTAGGGACCCTGCTCTCCTTTATGCTGCTTCCCCTCCTGGTCAGGCGCCTGGGCCCCTACCTCCTTATGATCGTGGGAATCGTAGGCTCTGCTATCGGGCTTCTGGGCATGGGGCTTTCGCGCAATGCCCTCTCCTTTACCCTGTTCTTCCTGGTGCAGGCCTGGCTGGGATATTTCTATGGGACTAACAGCTTCAGCGTCTTGGTCCTCTCCGATCCCGAACGCAAAAAGACCAACATCCCTGTGATGCATCTCCTGTGGAGCCTTGCCAGCATCGGCTCCGGCTTCTACATCTCCCTGATCAAAGGGGAGCGTTGGTATCTTGGATTCTATCAGTTTGCCGCCATCTATCTGGTGATGAGTGCCCTCTTTATCGCACACATACCCAAGGCTAGGATGATGCCGCAACTTTTCAGCAGCAAAGGGGGCGGCGGTTCCTTTCTCCAGAGCTTCTCCCTGCTCAAGCAAAAAAGCTTCAGGACCTTTTTTCTCTATCTCATCCTCTTCAATGCTGTTGAGTATTGCTGTACTGTCTATCCCTTGCTCTACCTGCAGCAGAACAGGGGGGCGACAGGAGCTCAGGTCGGTCTTTCCCTCTCCTTGATGTTCGCAGGCAGCACAGCGAGCAGGTTCCTGGTAATTCCCCTGGCCAACAGGGCAAAAAACCCTGTGCCACTGCTCTTCTCCCTTACCATCCTGGGCATTTTTTCCACAACTTTGCTGGTAGCAGCCCCGACACTCGCCCTTGGCTTTGTTGCCATGACCCTCCTGGGCTTCTCCTTTGGTGCCCTCAATCCGGCAACCCAGCTGCTGGAGGTCCACACCTGGCCAAATGATATGACCCAGATAGCCAATATGCACTCGGTGAGTATGGTCTTTGGCCGTCTTACCCTGCCTGCCCTCATCGGGCTTGTAAGCCTGCACTCCAGCTTGAGAGGGGCCCTTGTGGTATTGGTCATCAGCATGGTGGTGGCCCTGGCCACCTTGGGTGCCTTTGTCCGGCTATCCTCACGTTCTTGCTAGCAAGGCTCATATTCTGTACAATGCCGGCAATGAATACTCATGTAAAAATTGGTGTATACGGCCTTGGCCGTTTTGGCTCTTTTTGGGCAAGTGAACTCGCTAAGCACGGCTATAGCGTATTTGGCTATGGGCGCTCGGCAAAAGTTGCCCCTAGGGGTGTGACTCTCGCCTCCGAGGACGAGGTCCTCGCATGCGATGTGCTCTTCTATTGTGTCGCCATCAGCGCCTTTGAAGAGGTGCTGAAGCGCACTGCTCCTAGGATTACGCCCAGGACACTGGTGATGGATACCTGTTCGGTGAAGATCTACCCAGCCAAGCTCATGCGCACGTATCTGGGCGAGGACGTCCCCTGCATAGCCACCCACCCGATGTTCGGACCTGATTCAGGCAAGGACGGCATAGCCGGCCTTCCTTTGGTGATCTGTCCTATCCATGCTTCCCTCGCCGTTGTACAGCAGTGGGCTGAGGAGTTTGCCAGGTGGGGCCTGAAGGTGCACCAGATGAGCTGTGACCAGCACGACCGCGAGGCTGCCTGGTCTCAGGGGATAACCCACTTTGTGGGAAGGACGCTCTCTGAACTCTCCCTCGGGGAGACAGAACTTGCGACCACCGGCTACCGTAGCCTCACCTCCATAGTGGCTCAGACCTGCAACGACCCGCTTCAGCTCTTCTATGACCTGCAGCGATACAACCCCTATGCGAAACAGATGCGCATGGGGCTCAAGGGTGCTGTCGATACGGTGATGCAGACCCTGAAAGACCAGGAGGGTAGTTTTTGAACGTTTGTGTATATACCTTGGGCTGTCGGCTCAACCAGTGCGAAAGCGAGGCTATCGCAGACTCCTTCTCCCAGGAAGGGTTTGTCATTGTCGGTGAGCATGAGGCAGCTGACCTCTATATTGTAAACACCTGTACGGTGACATCCAAAGCCGAGCAGAAGGCTCGCAGGATGATCCGCAAGTTTGCCCAAAACGCTCCCACCTTGGCCACCGGCTGCTATGCCCAGGTCAACGAGGAGGAGCTCAAGGCTCTTTCCGACCAGGTGATAGTGGTCCCCCTTGAGAAGAAGGCACACCTGTTGAAGCTGGCAAAACACCTGAAGGTCTCTCTTGAGGCCGGCTTTGACCTGAAGAGCGGATGCCTCTCCTTCAGCGATGGAGAGGCTTCTGTCTTTGATTATGACGCTGCCTCCTTCTCCTATCATAGCCGTGCCTACCTGAAGGTGCAGGATGGCTGTGACAATGAGTGCGCATACTGTCGCGTGCACATCGCCCGGGGAAAGGCTGTCTCCCTTGCCAGCGAAACTGTGGTGGAGAGGGCTTTGGCCCTGGAGAGTGCCGGCTTCAGCGAGATCATGCTCACCGGGGTGAACCTCACCATGTACGATCATACCAACAATGGCTTGGGTGGCCTGCTCGAGGAGTTGCTCGCCTCCCTAGGGGAGGGGATCCGCCTGCGCCTCAGCTCCCTTGAACCGGACCATATCGACCAAAGGCTCCTTGAAGCGCTCAAGGATCCCAGGATGCAGCCCCACTTTCACATCCCTGTACAGAGTGCCAGCAACAAGGTGTTGCAAAGGGTCAACCGCCATTACGACATCGAAGAGTTGTCTGCCATCCTCGACAGCCTGCGTGTGGCCAAGGATGATCCCTTCATCGCAGGGGACGTCATAACCGGTCTGCCCGGAGAGGGAGACGAGGAGTTTGAGGAGACCTACCGGTATTTCCGCGAACAGAAGTTTGCCCAGATGCATGTCTTTCCCTTCTCCCCCCGCCCTGACACCCCGCTGTTCAAGGCGAAGGACAGGGTGCCAGAGAGCGTGCGTGACGAACGGGCAAAAAGGTTGCGCGACCTCTCTGATGAACTCTTTCTGGAGTATAGGATACGCCAAGGCGGCAAGCCGACCGAAGTGGTCCTGCAGAACCGCAAGGGTGGCTCCTGGTATGGCCTCAGTGGCAACTACCTTGAGGTAGAGGTCATCGATGCCCCCCTGTTTGCCCGTGAGGGGTTGCTGGTGCAGGGTCATTTTGCCCAATTTGACACGAAGACGGGCAAGAGCGTCGTCATCTGCCATGCTTAAGCTCTTTGAGACCGAGAGGCTCTTTGCCTTTGTCGTGGATGAGGGTACTGCAAGGCAGCTGCTTGCCTATGAGAGGGAGAACCGGCAGGAGTTCTCCACGTTCTCTCCGGTGCGTAGCGAAAGCTACTATACCCTGGCCAACTTCCAACATATCTGTGAAAGGCAGGCAACTCAGTATGAGCAGAAGCGCAAGCTTCCCCTGGTGTTCTCCCGCAAGGAAGGTTCGGCCATTGTCGCTCAGGTCTACCTCAGTGACATAACCTACGGCGCCTCCTACAGTGCGCGCCTAGGGTACAGCACTGCCAAGAGGTGGCAGCGCCAGGGTATCGGGGGCGAGGCTGTACAGGCTGTGCTTGAGTATGCCTTTACGGTGTTGAAGCTCCACAGGCTGGAGGCGACCATCAATACCAGAAATACCCCGAGCCTGGAGTTTGCCCTTTCACTTGGGTTTGTCCAAGAAGGGGTGAGCCGAGGGTACCTGCTGCTCAACGGGGTGTGGGAAGACTACTGCCTTCTGGCGCTGCTCAATGAGCAACACCAGAAGGGCAGCAGAGGCTAGCCCTTTCGCCCATTCAGATCCCTGAAGGTAAGCTTGGGCTCCTGGATCATCGCCATGGTATTGGGGGCGACATCCTCCTTGATCCAGACGTTGGACCCGATGACAGCATTCTTTCCTATGGTGATGTCCCCAAGGATGGTGGCGTTGGAGTAGATGGTGACATTATCCTCAATGGTTGGGTGTCTTCTTGCCCCCCTGATGAGCTCTCCACAGGCGTCCTTGGGGAAGCTTAGCGCTCCTAAGGTGACTCCTTGGTAGATCTTCACATTGTCCCCGATGACCGCTGTCTCCCCGATGACCACCCCTGTGCCGTGGTCGATGAAGAAGGACTGCCCGATCTGGGCTCCGGGGTGGATGTCGATCCCTGTCTCCTTATGGGCATACTCGTTGAGCATGCGTGGGATGAGGGGAACCTCCATCCTGAACAGCTCATGGGCTATGCGGTGGATGACCAGCGTCTTCATGTAGGGGTAGGAGAGGATTACCTCACGCACATTGCTTGCCGCCGGGTCCCCTTCGAAGCCTGCCTTGGCATCGAGCTTCAGCTTGAGGCGAATCTGGGGTAGCAGGGCACAGATGCCTTTGATGATATGCTCGCTCTTGGTCATGAGCATATCCTCCTCATCTTCTGGATTCGCATATTTCAAGGCGAGGAAAATCTGGCTCATCAGAGCCGATGAGACGGCATTGAGCTGGTCCAACAAGATTTCCTGCAAGCTGAGGCCGACGCGTTCGCGTCCGCAGCGGCCGGGAAACATCAGTTCGATATATTCATTGGCGATCTCCCCGAGCTCCAGCATCTGGGGAAGTTGCTTCATGCCATAAAAATTGGCGTTGCCCTTTACTCTTTCAAAGGTTCCCAAAAAGGAGGGAAGAAAGCCTGTGGCATCAAATTTGTGATCTTTACACTCTTTCATGCCAATACCATACGGCTATTTGCCTGTTCTGTTCAAGCGATACGACTCCGTTCAAGATACGTAAGAACTAATGTGTCTGATGAAGAGAAGGCTCATCACTCTGCTTCTGGCACGTCCTCCTGAAATGTGAACCGTATCTTTCTGGTATCCTCTTCTTGTCCCGTCGGTTGGGCGATGGGGCCATACAGCTCAGGGCGGCGGCTCTTCATCCACCTCTGACCGCTGGAGAAGGACAACAGGGATGGATCGAGGTGGGCAACCACCATGTCATCATCAGCGACTTCGCTTTCAGATAGGATCGTTCCATAGGGGTCGAGGATCATGGAGTTGCCTGTGCGCACCTCATCATCATCCTTTCCCACACCGTTGCTGAAGAGGAGGAACATGCCGTTGTCATGGGCTCGTGAGGGGAGCCACCTCATCAGCCAGCCGCGGCCCTTGGGGCCTCGGAACTCCTCTTGGAGCTCAGAAAGGCGCGAAGCCCTCTCATCCCAGAGGCGGGTATCTATACGGCCCATAGCCTTGGGGCTTGCAGATTTGCACCCCCCTGTCTGGTGGGGGGCGAGCAGGACCTCAGCTCCCATCAGGGCTGTGATGCGTGCATTTTCAATGATGTTGTTGTCATAGCAGATAAGGATGCCCATCCGGACCCCTTGGGGGGTGTCAAAGACGGTGTAGGAGTCTCCGCTCTTCATGTGGGCGGATATGAAGCAATGCAGTTTCCTGTGCTTGGCAAAGGTTCCGTCGCTCATCGCCACAACGTAGGTGTTATAGAGCGAACCCTCTTCAGACTCCTCAATGAGGCCCGCCCCGATGGTCATCTGGTGTTTGGCGGCAAGGGCAATGAGGGCTTGGGTGGAAGGGCCGGCTGGAACAGGTTCTGCCAAGGCGCGTACTTCACCCTCGTCGAGATTGCGCACATGCCAGTAGCCGGTGATGCACATCTCAGGGAATATGATCAGGTCGACATGCTCAAGAGATGCTTTTTCAACAAATCTTTTGATGACACCAAGGTTATAGGTCTTGTCGTCTTGGTGATGGTTGAACTGTACTGAAGCGGCTTTGATGGATTGCATGGGTGTGTTCTCCTAACGTATTGATAGAGCTATGACCGGTACTTACCACTGTACTGTATCGATATTCGCACCTTCAACCATTTCTGGTCAGATAAAGAGAGTTTCTTACTATCACGAGAGCGGTGAGCGGATGTACTGCAAAGC
>CAZGOK010000015.1:0-18082 GCA_964527665.1 uncultured Sphaerochaeta sp. | reverse complement strand
GTTGAAACAAAAGAGCAAATGGATTTTTTGAAAAGAGCCGAGTGCCAGCAATTGCAAGGGTACTATTTTTACAAGCCGATGCCAGCCCATGAGTTGGAACAGTTATTGGTACAGGCGTCTCCCTTTGGGCAAAACAGTTCCCTTGCGATGGCATCACTGAGTTCAGGGTGCGATGCGTGCACTGCACCCTTTCACTCCTTCTGTAAAGTATCAGAACAAAAAGAAACAAAGAAGAAAACAACAAGTCTAAAAGATAAGAAAGAAAACCCAGAAGAGCTCTCCATAAAAGACCAGTACCAGTGATAAAGTATCTCCTACAGGCTATTTTTTTACGTAGCCCTGCAAAGCTTTGGGAAACACTTGTGCTCTCTCCATCTTGCCTTATCGAAAGAGGTTTTTCCTCACCTCCTTGCCGGATGAGAACTCTGCCTCGTATTCGAGCTGTCCGAGCTTGTCATACCCCTGCCAGATACCATGCTTCACCCCGGCCTTGAAATGTCCTACCTGCCAGAGCATGCCGTTTTCCCGGTAGAAGAGCCATTTGCCATCCATCTGTTGGTCCCCAAGGACTGGCCCTGTTGCCTTGACGATGCCATTGTTGAAGTACTGCGTCACTATGTTTCCCCTCTGCAAGGAGTGAGGCTCTCCCTGTTCCCTTTTCATGGTTGACTCCTTTCGTATGGAATATGAACTGTTCTTTCTCTTCTGGGCCAATCATACCACACCCAGTTGAGCCAAGCCATGAGGGAGCATGGAGGTGGTGATTATGAACATATGCGCTAAAGCTATGGAGGAATCTGCATGTCTGGATATTTTCTAGCTAGCCTGCCTGTACAATTGCTTATCAGGTATAGTATCATCATCTCCTAAGCGACAGTACTGATAACAAAAAACTTATACGTGATAGTACAAGACACCTACAAGGTAGGCGAGCAAAAGAAAGAACTAATAAAAGAGAAGGCAGGTACCCATGCACACTCCCCTACAAGACCAGCTGGTTCCCACCCTTGAGAGCGCCAGACTCCATCTTCGACCCTTTGCAGCCTCTGATGCACAGGACCTCTATGCCTATGCCAGTGATGGTGAGACTGTCAAACATCTCACCTGGGCCGCCCATGGCAGTGTTGAAGAGTCCGAAAGCACCATACTAACCATCCTCTCCCACAAGGGGGTCTATGCCATCGCCCTTAAGGAGAGCAACCGCGTAATAGGATGCATCGACCTGAGAATCCTCACAGCAAGGCAGGCCTCCTTCGGCTATGTGCTGAACCGGGAGTTTTGGAACAGAGGGTACACCTCAGAAGCCCTAGAGAGAGCTCTTACCTACCTGTTCACCGATGTGGGAATAGAGAGTGTAGAGAGCTGCCATGAGAGGGACAACCCTGCATCGGGAGCTGTGATGAAAAAATGTGGCATGAGGTGGACCCATCTTGCAAAGGATGAGACCATCTTTGGCAAGACTACTGACAATGACCACTACCTCATTACCAGCTCCGAGTGGCTTCTGCGATCTGAGCGTTGAGGGGTATAAGGGGCGCCAGGCATTCATTTGATGGTCAGATGGACCGTATTGGTACGACTTCCCCCCTCTCCTTCTGCCTTCAATTGGGTAACCCCTATCAGCGTATGGGTCCCCTTGGCCATCACGCCCAGGAAATATGACTGCACGACATGGTAGCCATTGTGCAGTTCATCAACTGACATAGGCCCTAGTGGGGTTAGGGCGTTACCGTCCAAGCTAAGGGAGAATTCGGTTTTATTGGAATCATTCAAGGCATTGGCCTCTGATTCAGTGAGTGGTACTTCTCCTTTCCCCCGGCTCATGATGATGGTATGCCCATCTCTTTGGTAGTTCAGTGTTTTGTAGGATGGGGTTTCCCACTCTCCTTCAGGCTATAGAAATACAGCGTATCCTTGTTCAAAAGGTTCAAGTCACAGCCTGCCATACCCAAGACGAGCAGTATCACTGAGAGAACACCAAGGGTTTTTTTCATAATCCATGCCTCCTAATCCTGTATTGGTATGGTAATTGTTCACCCTACATCTTGTGAACACAACCCGCTAACAAGGCAAAACAGACAAACTCCTATACAATTTCCTTTCAGAAAGTCCCTGTATTCTTGGAAAATACCCCATAGGGATGAAATTCTCCTCGACACAGCGTGCGTGTGGTAGAATTCGATATCATGAATGGACAAGAGGAGTATTTGCATGGATGATCAGGATAAGGCCCTACTGCAGTTTTGCCAAAAGATCATTGGCATCGAAGGAGTCTCCGGTTCTGAAGGCCGGGTTGCCGCATCTATACAGGATGAGATGCAACGCGTTGGCTTTGACCAGGTTGAAACCGACAGCTATGGCAACGTTATAGGCATGCTCTCCGGAAAGCTGCCCGGGACCCTGATGTTTGAAGGGCATATGGATACGGTAGGTATCCAAGACAGGAATCTTTGGAAATATGATCCTCTTGGTTCTAATTTCATCGATGGCAAGCTCTATGGACGGGGCACCAGCGACATGCGCTGCGCCCTAGCTGCGATGATCCATGCCATAGGAGACCTTGCCAAGGATGGCAAAAGGAACCACGCAACCATCCTTGTGGTGGGTGTTGTCCAAGAAGAGATCTTCGAGGGGATAGCGTTTGGCAAGGTGCTGGACCGCTACCCCCCTGATGCCGTGGTCCTTGGCGAAGCATCAGAGTTGGCCCTGATGCTTGGCCAAAGGGGACGGTGCGAACTGCGTATCGAGACTTTTGGCAAGAACGCCCACTCAGCCCACCCTGAAAAGGGAGAGAATGCCATAGAGGCGATGGCGAAAATCCTTGCAAGACTGCCAGAGGTCCCCACCCCAATATGCCCCCTCCTTGGGGAAGGCATCTCGGTGGTCACCGACATCATCTCCCGCCCCTACCCTGGCAGCTCGGTCATACCCGACCACTGCCAGATAACCATCGACAGGAGGACTCTTGTCGGGGAGACCCGATCATCTGTGCTCTCTGACCTACAGCAGGCTCTGGCCGTTGATTTTCCTAGGATGCAGAATATGGAAGGGAACCCTCTGGTTCTGAGAAAAAAAGAGTTCCTCATCACCATACCTACAGCCTCAGAGCCCTGCTATACAGGTCAACAACTCGGAGGGGAACGCTATTTCCCAGCCTGGACGATCGAGGAAACTTCCCCCTTAGTCAGCTATGCCTATGAGGCGATGAAAAAATCAGGCTTGCCCCGCCACAAGGGGTACTACCCCTTCTGCACCGACGGAAGTGAAAGCGCCGGCAACAGGAACATACCCACCATAGGCTTTGGCCCCTCCTCCCCATCCCTGGCACATGTAGTTGATGAGTATGTTGAGTTTGACCAGGTCCTCAAGGCTAGGGAGGTGTACAAGCAGATGGCCGGGGTGTTCAGGGTGGAGTAGCCTCCCTGGGCGCATGATCAAGTAACCTTGAACTCTAAAGCCTGATCCTTGACCATGTATTCCTGTATTCTGATAGAACAGCACTGGCTTTACCCTGGCAAGAGGGACCTCTCTCTTGCCAGGGTATTTTCCTCTTACCAGATGTAGTATCGGTTTGGTAGGTTTTTGTAGATTAGTAATCGTTTTCTACATTCATTCTTTTTCCAGATGTCTTCCCTTTTATGAGAATTGTTCGGGCTACCAGATGTTTTTTTATCTAGGTTATTTTCTTTTTTTCGTTTTTTCTAGATTATTCAATACTCTTCCATTGACAAACAAAGGGAGGAGTTGTAGTACTAAATAGAAGACTTTAAAGGACAATTATGGACAACAATGACATTCTAACCCTACAAGAGGTAGCTGACTACCTCAAGATAGTCCCCAAGACGGTCATGCGCATGATAGCTCGCAATGAGATACCCTGCATGAAGGTTGCCGGTCAGTGGCGATTCAAACGAAGCGTCATCGACTTGTGGCTGAACTCCAAGATGAACTTCTCAGAAGAACACCAGTTTGCACTCCTTATGGATGTACCGGGCAGTGCCATGCAGCTCTCGCGTCTGCTGTTGGGCCCCTTCATGATCTTAGACCTGCGTTCCTCAGGGGTCGAGGATACCCTCTTTGCCCTGAGTGCCCCCTTGATGACGTTGGGTGTCCCCTTTGACCGGAAAGCTTTTGTAGGGCAGCTGCTCGCACGCGAGGAGATGGTCACCACAGCCTTTGGGGATGGGACTGCGTTTCCGCACCTGCGGGATGTGCATCAGGTACCTGCAGGCTTCCCTCCCATCATCATGGGTATCAGCAAGAAGGGCATAGCATTTGGGAACCTGCAAGGGGAGTTGACCCATATCTTCTTTTTACTGCTAGCCCCACACAAGACGATGCACCTGCGCATACTGTCACGACTTGCAAGATTCTCTCTGAAAGAGGGAATGCGAAATAGACTGTTGGCGGCCACCACCCCAAGCGAAGTTAGCCGCCTGCTATTGGAGGATGATTATGAAACCATGGCACAACCTGCACGCTGAGTGCATTTCCCTGCACACAGAGGCTGCCGACAAGAAGGCAGTGCTGCACCTGATCGCAAACCTTGCAAGCAAGGCGGAGCCCTTGCAGAAATTTGGGGAGAAATCCCTCCTGGATGCCCTGACCAAACGGGAGAACCTGGGCTCCACCGGTCTTGCCGACGGCATAGCCATACCGCACTGCAGCTTTGATGACCTTGATGAGTTTGTCATAGGCGTCATAACCACCCGCTCCCCGATAGATTTTGCCGCCTTGGACGAAAAGCCCTCGCAGATCTTCATCTTCCTCATCGGCCCTACAGGCAGGCGAAATGAGCATGTGCACCTGCTCTCCTCCATATCCAAGGCAGTCAGGGAGAAAAAGGTCAGGTCCAACCTGCTTGAAGCCCGGGAACCACAGGATGTGATGGAGATTTTCACCACCCAATTCCCCGCACCCGATGGTGATGAGCCTGGTAAGGAGCGGTCACAACTGACCGTATTCATCCAAAGGGAGGAGTATTTTGACGACTTGCTGGAGGCTGTGAGTTCTGCCTCTGACGGGTCTGTGGTGGTCTTGGAGACGGAGAACGCCAACCAGTACCTCTACCACATGCCCCTGTTTGCAGCATTCTGGAGTGAAACAAGCAAGAATTTTAGCCGCACCCTTATCGCGGTCATCGACAAAGAGAGTGTCAACACTGCCTTGAGAAGGATTCGCACCATCGCCGGTGATATTGATTCACATCGAGGGGTGATGGTAACGGTCCAAGACTTGGCCTTCACCCTCGGCTCACTGGATTTCTAGGGAGAACCATATGTCAGTATTTTCGCAATTACCCCTGCTGCTTATAGCAGGGATCATGATGTTCGTCGCCTTTTACATGGGAAAACTCATGGCTTTCATCAAGCTGCCATCGCTGATCGGCTATATGGTCACCGGCGTGCTCCTCGGACCCTCCCTGATCAACTTCATCAGCGAACCGGTCCAAGGAGACCTATCCTTCATTACTGACATTGCCTTGAGCTTTGTAGCGGTAAGCATCGGCCTAGAATTGAGCCTTGCCTCCCTCAAACGACAGGGTTCTGGCATCATAACAGTTATCTTTGCCGAGTCCCTGCTCGCTTTCATCGTTGTGATGACTTCCATATATGCCTTGACCGGAGATTTGAGCCTCGCCTTGGTCTTTGGCTCTGTCGCCCCTGCAAGTGCCCCAGCTGGCACGGTTGCCATCATCCAGGAGTACAAGGCCAAGGGAAAGCTCACCGAAGCCCTCTATGCTGTGGTAGGCTTTGATGACGGGTTGGGCATCATCATCTTCGGCTTCGCCTCAGCCATTGCCCAGAGCCTGCTCCACTCAGAGATGGGAGGAGTGATGAATATCTCTCTTGTCCTTCTGGAGCCTTTGAAGGAAGTGCTCTTCTCAGTGGTGATAGGGGTCCTTATGGGGTGGTTGTTCAGCTCTCTGGTCAAGAGGCTGCACCAGAAGGTCGATGTATTCATCCTCTTGTTCTCCCAGGTCTTTATTGTTGCCGGGCTTTGCACTGCCCTTGGCCTTTCTGAGATCCTGACGAACATGATCTTTGGCATCATCATCGTCAACACCCAGAGCTCCAAGGTGATCCACTCCCTTAAAAGTCAGCTGCAGCTGTTCATGCCCCTGATCTTTGTCCTGTTCTTCACCCTGGCCGGAGCAAACCTGCACCTCAGCGCCCTTCCCTCCCTTGGCCTGATAGGAGCAGTCTACATCTTGGGCCGGTCATCGGGCCTTATGGCAGGAGCGTACATCGGTTCGGTCCTGGGCAGGATGGAAAGCACCATCAAGAAATATCTGGGCATGGGAATCCTTTCGCAAGCAGGAGTGGCCATCGGGCTCGCCTTAGTGGTGAAGCAGGAGTTCACCCCCATCAGCGCCCATGGGGCAAGCATAGGGGTGATGGTCATCACCACAGTGACCGCCACCTCCATCTTCTTTGAGATAATCGGTCCGATCCTGACCAAGATAGGGCTGACGAAGGCTGGGGAGATCAGGCCATCAAAGGGGGGCAGACAAGAGATGGAGAGTTCGGACGAGGACTCATGATACCGATGAATACCCATGCAACCAACCACGTTCTTTCAAACTTGATACATGGGCAGGATCCACCAGGCCCTTGCATTCTTCAATCTAGGGTGAATATAAGGGGTATTTAAGTGGATACAAACAAAACGAACTTGAATTTTTATGGAACAAGAACAATACTTCTAACATATGAAACCGAAAGAGACGCAAGACGTACGAAGCCAGCTTCTTCGATGGTTGCAACCCCTTATCATGGTGTTGCTCTTCATTGCGCTTGTTTTAACTCTCCAGACTAATCCTAAGGGCTCCTATGAAAGGAATGCCTACACCCTTCTGATAGGAGTCCTGGCCATCATCAATGGCAGGGCTTTTTATGCTTCGACCAAGGGCAATTACCGCCTCTCTTCCTTGTTGACAGTCGTCCTCTCCCTCATCGGCTCTTGGGGTGCAATCTTCATCGATTCCCGCTATGGAATCACCGAGTTCTTCCCCCTGATCTATGTAACGATCACCGTCCTGTTCTCCAGTGTACTGCTCTCCCTGCCGGTCACCATCACTATAGCAGCAACTCAGGTGGTGGCCTTGACGATTGTGGTATTCCAGTACCCCCTCCTTATGGCCCGCAACTGGTCAAGCTTCATCTCCTATGTGCTCTTCATCTCCGTAATCAGCATTATGGCCAACTATATCATCTCCCATCAGCTCAAGCTGTTCAAAGAGAGTTCGATCAGGGACCATCTCACAGGCCTGCTCAACAGGCGTTACTTTGATGCTACGCTCGATGAGAAGATTCACCGTGGCCTTTCCAAGGAGTACACCTACGGCGTGATGCTCATGGATATCGATAACTTCAAGTTCTACAATGACCGGTACAGCCATGCAACAGGGGATGAGATCCTGCAGAGAATCGGAACGTTTCTGCAAGAGAATGCAGACCTGCAAAGTGTCGTCTGTCGCCATGGAGGCGATGAGTTTGCCATCATCGTGCCGAATACCAACCAGATACAGCTCTACCATATGGCTGAAAAGCTCAGGACTGATGCCAAGGAGTTGCTGATCTCCGATATCTGTAAAAACGGTGAAAGGCTTTCGCTTTCCATCGGCCTGGCCCTCTTCCCCCAAAACGGGACTACCCCTGAGGATATAATGGCCCATGCGGACAGAAACCTCATGATGGCCAAGGAGATGGGAAAAGATAGGGTCATGGTTCAGTAAACCTTCTCAAAATCACTGTTTTGAGGTTGCTTTTCACCCTTATAGAGGCTATCATTCACCCGATTTACTACTATTTTGGAGGTATGCTATATGGCTAAATCACAAGATGCAAAGAAAACAGAGAAGAAAAAACCTCTGAAGACAGCAAAAGAGAAAAAGCAAGAGAAGATGGAGAAAAAGAAAAGCAAGTAACCACCTCTTTTCCCACTTCACGTATACAGGGGCCCAGGCCCCTTTCTTTATGCCCTGCCCCACAGAAATCACGTGGGAACTGTGGACTCCCACTTTTTAGTTGGACACAACTATGTTTTAAGCTATATTTATACAACTCTTTGTCATAAAGGCATTTTTTACCCCCTACATTTTCCCCTATTGTAATATTTCTGTACCTTTTCATGTTGAATTACCACCATTTTGGTAGTATTGTTTTAGTAATGACACACACTATGCATATGCATAGGTAGAGATCAGCATGTACTAACTCACTATCGGAGGAAATGTATGAGTAAAAAGATTTTTCATGATCCTGACCCTGCAGAGACCAAAGATTGGTTGGATTCGCTTTCGGGTGTAATAAAACATGAGGGTGAGCAGAAGACAGACTATTTGTTGTCCGAACTTACCCAAGCTGCTCGCAACCAGGGTGTTACGACCTCCCCCGGGGTCATTAGCCCCTATATAAATACAATGATCACTGACAAGAGTGCGGTCATCCCACCCGAAGAGTCCCTCATAGCGCGTAACGTAGCTGCTTTTGTCCGTTGGAACGCCATGGTGATGGTGGCAAGGGCGAATGAAGACGGCAAGGGTTTGGGTGGGCATATAGCAAGCTACTCATCTTCCTCTGCAATGTATGAAGTTGGCTTCAACTGGTTCTTCAAGGGACCCGATGCCAAGCATGGCTCAGACCTCATCTACTTCCAGGGCCACTCCTCTCCGGGCATGTACTCCCGCGCCTTCATTGAAGGGCGCCTGACCGAAGAGCAGCTTGAGCATTTCAGACAGGAGACAGGAGGGGTCGGCCTCTCGTCCTACCCCCACCCCTTCCTGATGCCGGAGTTCTGGCAATTCCCCACCGTATCGATGGGCCTCGGCCCTTCGATGGCCATCTACCAGGCACGGTTCATGAAATACATGGACGCAAGGGGCCTGAAGGAGAATGGGGACAGGAAGGTCTGGGTCTTTATGGGTGACGGCGAATCGGACGAACCTGAGTCCCTCTCCGCCCTCTCGCTCGCATCCAGGGAAAGGCTGGACAACCTCATCTTTGTGGTCAACTGCAATTTGCAGCGCCTGGACGGTCCGGTGCGTGGCAACGGCAAGATCATCCAGGAGCTTGAAGGCAAGTTCAGGGGTGCCGGATGGAACGTCATCAAGGTGATCTGGGGAACTGAGTGGGACTCCATCCTGGAAAAGGACACCAAGGGCATCCTCCTGCAAAAACTGGCCAACATGGTCGACGGTGAGTTCCAGACAGTCCAGGCAAGGGGGCCGGCATACCTGCGTGAAAAGCTCTTTGCAGGGGATGAGTACCTTGAAAGCCTCATCGAAGGCAAGAGTGACAAGGATCTGTGGCAGCTCAGTCGTGGTGGCCATGACCCCCGCAAGATCTATGCCGCCTTCCACGAGGCTTCCAATCATAAGGACAGGCCTTCGGTCATCCTCTTCAAGACAGTGAAGGGCTTTGGCATGGGTAGTGGAGAAGGCGCCATGGGGGCACATAACCTGAAGCATATGGATGAGAAGGACCTGCTCTCCTTCCGCGACCACTTCCATGTCCCCATCAGTGACGAGCAGGCCAAGGCCCTTGCCTTCATCAAGCCCGACCCTGAGAGCAAGGAGGGCAAATTCCTCCTTCGCCGTCGTGAAGTGATGGGAGGCCCTGTGCCTTTCCGCCATAAGGATGGGGAAAAGCTTACTATTCCTGCAGCAAAGGAGTTTGAGGACATGTATGGCGCTTCCGGTGATAGGGAGCTTTCGACCACCATGGCCTTTGTCCGGTTGCTCACCAAGCTGGTGAAGGATAAGAATATGGGAGAGCGGGTCGTACCCATCGTCCCCGATGAGGCACGCACTTTCGGAATGGAAGGCCTTTTCAGACAGATCGGCATCTACGCCCCTGACGGGCAGCTGTACGAGCCTGTGGATAAGGAGTCCTTCCTGTGGTACCGCGAAGATAAGAAAGGCCAGATCCTGGAAGAGGGAATCACCGAAGCTGGGGCCATGTCCTCGTGGATAGCGGCGGCTACTTCCTATGCCAACCACCAGGTCTCCATGGTACCCTTCTTCATCTTTTACTCGATGTTCGGCTTCCAGCGCGTAGGTGACTTCATCTGGGCCGCAGGGGACAGCAGGGCAAAGGGATTTCTGATGGGGGCGACCGCCGGTCGTACCACGCTCAACGGCGAGGGGTTGCAGCACGAGGATGGGCACAGCCTGCTGTTGGCAGCCACCCACCCTACGTGCCAGGCGTATGACCCCACATTCTCCTATGAGCTTGCGGTTGTGATCCAGGATGGTCTGAAGCGCATGTATGAGGATGATGAGAACATCTTCTACTACATCACGCTGATGAATGAGAACTACACCCACCCAGAGATGCCCAAGGGCGTTGAAGAGGGGATCAAGAAGGGCGCCTATCTCTTCAAGAAAGGCAAGAGGGACAAGAGTCCTCTTGTACAGCTGATGGGAAGCGGCACCATACTGCGCGAAGTCATAGCTGCATCTGACCTGTTGGAAAAGGACTTTGGAGTGCAGTCGGACATCTGGAGCATCCTTGGAGTCAACGAGCTCCATCGTGATGGTGTGGCCACCGACCGGTACAACCTCACCCACCCTGAGAAAGAGCAAAAGGTCTCCTACCTCACCAAGGCCATGGAGGGCCATGAGGGCCCTGTTGTGATTAGCACCGACTACATTCGCGCCTATCCTGAGCAAATCAGGCGCCTCATCCCCAACCCCAAGGTTACCATCCTGGGTACAGACGGATTTGGACGGTCGGACTTCAGGGAAGCGCTTCGCACATTCTTTGAGGTCGATAGGTACTACATCGCCGTTGCAGCGCTCAAGGGCCTTGCGGACGAGGGTACCATCGCGGTGAAAAAAGTCAGTGAAGCTATCAAGAAATACGGCATTGACGTCGACAAGCCCGACCCGCTGTTGAGTTAAGGAGAAGATGGATATGGCAACAAAACAAATACTGATCCCAGATATCGGCGATTTCCAGGATGTGGCGATCATAGAGGTCTATTTCAAGGTAGGCGACACTGTCGCTATTGAGGACTCTGTGGTTGCCCTCGAAAGTGAGAAGGCTGTCATTGACATCCCTTCTCCATATGCTGGAAAGGTAACCAAGATTCTGGTCAAGGAGGGAGACCTTGTTTCCAAGGACTCCCCCGTAGCAGAGGTTGAGGTGACCACTGAGGCCAGTGCTGAGAAAGAAGAGAGCTCTGATGCCGCTCCCCCGAAAAAAGAAGGACCTAAGGAAAAAGAGCCTGAGCTAAAAGAGAAGGAAGAGCCTGCAAAGGAAGCAGTCTCTGAACCTGAAGCCAAGCAGGAAGCACCAAAGGAGAGCCCCAAAGCCGACCTGGTCAACGAACAGGAGCCCGGCTCTGTCTACCACGGTGCCCCCTCCCTGCGTAAATATGCCCGCGAGCTTGGAGTCGAACTTTCCAAGGTGACAGGAACCGGGCCCAACGGAAGGATTCTGCACGAGGATGTGCAGGCCCTGGTAAAGAAGGCCCTGAGTGGAAAGGGTGGAACGGCTTCCTTTGGCAAGATCGAGCTGGAGGACTTCTCCAAGTATGGGGCGGTCGAACGACAGAAGATCACCCGCATACAGAGGATCTCCGGACCTCACCTGCAGAAGAGCTGGCAGATCATCCCCCACGTCACCCAGTATGATGAGGCTGATGTCACCGACCTTGAGGCTTTGAGGAAGACGCTCAAAGCTGAGATGAAGAAGGACCCTGATGCAGTAAGCATCAGCATCCTCTCCTTCATCATCAAGGCTGTGGTAGCCGCCCTGATGAAGTTCCCTGAGTTGAACGCCTCCTTTGATGAGGATAGCGGGGAGCTTATCCTGAAACGCTACTACCATATCGGCATAGCCGTGGACACCCCTGAGGGCCTTATCGTACCGGTGCTCAAGGATGCGGACAAGAAGAGCATCACCGAGATAGCCAGGGAGCTTGTATCGATCAGCGAACGTGCTAGGGACAGGAAACTGAAGCCCGATGACCTGGCAGGGGGTTCTTTCAGCATCTCCAGCCTTGGGGGTATCGGGGGCACAGGCTTTACTCCCATCATCAATCCGCCTCAGGTAGCCATCCTGGGGGTGGCAAGGACAGCTACGAAGCCGGTATGGAATGGGGAGACCTTTGAGCCCCGTGAAATCCTACCCTTCTCTGTCGCCTATGACCACCGCGTCATCGATGGGGCCCAAGGGGTTCGCTTCACCACGTATCTCGCCTCCTTGTTGGGTGATTTGCGACGAGTACTGCTCTAAGGAGGTACAGATGCAAGAGAAAAAAACTGACCTCGTGGTCCTCGGAGGAGGACCCGGTGGCTATAGCGCCGCCTTCCGCGCCGCAGACCTGGGCAGAAAGGTGACGATCATTGAGAGAGATCCCGTGTTGGGAGGGGTGTGCCTGAATGTAGGGTGCATCCCCTCCAAGACACTGCTGCACCTTGCAGAGGTGATCGAAGAAGCCGAAAAGCTCGCCCCCCTTGGGGTCTCCTTCGGCAAGCCCACCTTTGACCTGGAGAAGATCAGAGCCCATAAGGACTCGGTGGTATCCACCCTGACCTCCGGGTTGGACAGCCTGGTCAAGGCAAGGAAGGTCGAGCGTATCGTGGGGGTGGGAACCTTTATCGATGATAAGACCCTACTGGTCAAAACAGATAAGCAAGAGCTGAAGATCACCTTTGAGGACCTCATCATTGCAGTGGGCTCGCGGTCCGTACAGATACCCGGCATCCCCTATGAGGATGAGCGTGTCTGGGACTCTACGAAGGCACTGGAACTCTCCCACATCCCCAAGCGGCTGGCGATCATAGGAGGGGGCATCATCGGTCTGGAAGTGGCTACCATGTACCACGCCCTAGGCTCCAAGGTTACCATCATAGAGATGATGGATTCCCTGATCCCCCCTGCTGACAGGGACCTCAAACAGCCACTGGTGCGCAAGCTTAAAAAGCAGTACGAAGCTATCTACACCTCAACAAAGGTGGAGAGGGTCGAGGCTAAGAAGGAGAGCCTTGTCCTGCACCTGTTGGGAGAGAAGGCGCCTGAGACCGTCGAAGCTGATGCCGTTCTGGTTGCAGTGGGCAGAAAGGCCAATTCTGATGGCATAGCCTTGGAGAACACCACGATCAAGAAAACAGATCGCGGCTTCATCCTGGTGGACCAGAAGATGAGGACCAATGTCGAGCATATCTTTGCCATTGGAGATGTTGTAGGGGAACCCATGCTCGCCCATAAGAGCAGTCACCAGGGCAAGGTTGCCGCAGAGGTGGCCAGTGGGCTTCCTTCTGCCTTCACCCCCATGGCGATCCCCTCAGTCGCTTATACAAATCCTGAGGTTGCCTGGATCGGGCTGACTGAGACAGAGGCCAAGGAGAAGGGCATTGCGTTCAAGAAAGGCTCCTTCCCGTGGATGGCCAATGGCAGGGCCTTGAGCGCTGTAGCATCGGAGGGAGTCAGCAAGGCCCTCTTTGATGAGAAGACAGGGAGGCTGCTAGGAGCGGGTATCTGTGGTAAGAATGCAGGCGAGCTCATCTCTGAGGCCATGGTGGCCCTTGAGATGGGAGCCAATGCCCAGGATATTGCCCTGACCATCCATCCCCACCCTACCTTGAGTGAAACCTTTGCCCTTTCTGCAGAGCTTGCAGAGGGAATAGCAACTGATACGCTGAACAGGTAGTCTTCCCTGAAGGAGCCTGTCCAGTAGGATGAAACAAAAGGGCACGAGCCCAAGGCATTGTTCATAGAGAGAAACCTTGCAAACAAGAGAAATGAGCGGCCATCGACGATAGGGATATCGACGATGGCCGCTCTTTTCACCATGAAAGCATTACAGATTATTAACCCCTATTCTGGGCATATCACAGGACAGATCAAAGGCCTCCGGATGGAGGCCTTTGTGGACAGACACTTGTTACGTTCGTTGTTTGTATTAGGTAGCGGAGAAGGTGAAGGTCACAGTTCCGAGGTAATCACCTGATACAGCAGCATCAAAAGTTTTTTCATCAATGCTAAGGCTTATGGGAAGGGAAGTGCCGGTAATGGCTGTAAGGGTCTTAACTTCTGCAACAGTTACGGATGCTACTTCAGCAGCTCCCTTGGTCGTTACTGCCTTATCTTCAATGCTTACGGTGTAGTCGATATAGGAGGTGTCATTTCCAACGGTGCTGGCCATTGCAGTTGCTTTCATATCAACGGTATAGCCGGTGCGCTTGTTGGAAAGGGTGGTCATGAATGCGGTGAACTCCTGGTCCCCGGATGAACTGATAGCCAATTCTGTAAAATCCTTCATGTCGCCATACGCTTTGAGGGAACTTTCAGTGATGGCGGCATCTGTGACTTTCATCAGGCCAATTTCAGCTACTCTGGTTGTTACTGTGAAGCTGTCAGTTACTGCAAAGACAGAGGTTGCTACGATGGCCAGGATCAGGAGAGTTGCTATGAGTGTTTTTTTCATGTTGTGTTCCTTTAGGAGCTCTGCTCCCATGCAAGTTTTTTTGTTCGAGTGCTTTTTCCTAAGCACACTTGTATAATAGAGGCTACTGAGACTTATGTCAATAGTAAAAGTGATTATTTTTATAATAATTTATTATATCTTAATAAAGTTTGTTTACTTATTGTAATATATAGTTTTATAGAATTTTAATATCTTACTTACCTGTGACATTGGTATTAGTATAAGCATAAATTTCCTAGTTTTCACAAATCCTTATGGGAATTATACGTATTTATACTGCAGTATATTCGCTCTTATGCACCAAGTTTGTCAAAACAATTCTATCGTATTTCCTTTCTGTTAAGAAGTTTGAATGCATCTGTAAGAACAGATGCTACATTTCTTATATGATCACGTTGTTGAATGGGGCTGTTTGGCCTGTCTGCCGAACAGTAAAATCCTTTCATAGTGGGCCATGAGGGACTATACTGCTTGCATAGCCCTATACAAGAAGAGAAGGTCCCAGTATGAGTTCACCCATTTGCGTCAGGTCAGAGGTAGGTAACCTCAAGTCGGTATTGTTGCATCGTCCTGGGCGGGAGCTGGAGTCGCTGACTCCCCAGTACCTCGACTCCATGCTGTTCGAGGATATCCCCTTCCTTGAGCAGATGCAGAGCGAGCATGATATGTTTGCCGATCTTTTGAGGGAACAGGGTTGCACTGTCTATTATATAGAAGCCCTGCTAGAGGAGGTGTTCGCAGATGACCAGCAAAGAAGCCTTGCCGTCAAGCACCTGGTTGATACTTCGCAGATATTCTCCCCTTCGTTGAAGCAGATCATTGGGGAGCACCTTGCACTCTCCAGTGCCAAGGAGTTGGTTGCCTACTGCATCGGGGGCCTCTTGAAAAGTGAAATTGATGACAAGGTGGAGCACAGGACACTCTCCTACTATATCCGTGATACCTTCCCCTACTACATCCCACCATTGCCCAACCTCTACTTCACACGCGACCCAGCCACCGTTGTAGGAGGGGGAGTTTCCATCAATGTGATGAAGACAGAATCACGAAGAAGGGAGAACTGGCTGCTCTCCCTGATTGCCAAATCCAACCCACTGTTTGCCCAGGCTAGGATCCACCAGGACTACACGGCCAAAAGCAGCATCGAGGGGGGTGACATCCTGATGCTCTGCAACAAGTGTGTGGTCTGCGGCAGCAGTGCCCGCACCGATGTCTGGGCGATAGAGGGGTTTGCCAAGCGGATGCTCAGCCCCATTGAGGAGGGAGGCGAAGGGATGGAGAGTGTCCTGGTCATCCAAATCCCCTATACGAGGGCATACATGCACCTCGATACCGTCTTTACCATGGTCGACCGTGATGCCTTTTGCATGTTCCCCGGCATTGCAACGAGCGTGAAGGTGTTCAGCATGAAACAGGGCAAGAACGATACCCTTGATATTCATGCAGAAGCTTCACTGAAACAAGCACTGAAGAAAGCCTTGAGAGTTCCTTCTGTCAATATCATCAAAAGCGGCGGCAATGATGCCATAGCCTCCGCCAGGGAGCAGTGGAACGACAGCACCAACACACTGGCAATCGCACCGGGAAAGGTCATCACGTACTGTAGGAACGTGGTGTCCAATGAGGTGCTCGAGAATAACGGAATAGAGGTACTTCCCATCAAGGGGTCGGAGCTTGTGCGGGGACGAGGGGGTCCGAGGTGCATGAGCATGCCTTTGAATAGAGAGCCCTTATAAAGATGAGTTGCTAGAAAAATATGATATTTCAATTGCTAAGTATATCTATTTTGCAAGAGCACTTACCTTTTGTCCTTGTCATAAATCTCACCCAAAGCCCTTGGTGGTTGGTTTGTCTTGGAGAAGAAAACCAACAGAACAAGAGTCAGCACATAGGGAAGTGTCAGCACAAGGTCACTGAAACTACTGGGAAGCCCGAGAGAAATTATGAGGGCATACCCACTTGAACGGGCAAAGCCGAATATCAGACAAGCAACCAAGGTTGGGAGAATCTTCCAGTTTCCAAAGATCAGGGCAGCAATGGCAAGGTAACCAAAGCCCATATAAATGCTGGAAAAGAAGTTGGTGGAGATGGAGTAGGCAAAGCTCATACCCCCCCCAAGCCTGCAACGTCTTTCGATACCATGACAGCGGAGAATCTGATCCTAGACACATTACCACCTGCAGCATCGACAGCATGGGGGTTATCCCCACAGGCACGAAGACGCATGCCATAAGGTGTCTTATACAGCACATACCAAGCAAGCAGGGCAACAGCCACTATGATGAACTCAAAGGGATAGACTGATCTGAATACCACTCCTAGGAGGGGTATTTTGGAGAGCAAGGGGACATCGAAGCGGGGAGAGACTGCAAGCAGGAACTTGTTTGAAGGCTTTCCAAACACTGAAGCATTGATCTGATTGGTTAAAAATGCCGTCAGCGAAACTGACAACAGGTTGATGACCACACCGCAGATGACCTGGTTTGCCCGCATCTTGATGCACAGCAGGGCGTGGAGCATCGCATACAGCGCACCAAAAGGCCTCCGGTGAAGGCTCTGAAGCCTAGCAACCCTTCAAGGGCGAGGTTGGTGATGCCACTGCCCTCACTATAGATACCCCCTATGGCTATGATGAACAGAGGTAGGGCAAAAGAGAGACCGTCGATGATGATATTAGACATGGGCAGCTACCTCCTCGCTCATTTCTTCAAGCTCCATGCGATATTTGCGCACCATAGCGCGAACAAACTCGCTACAGGCACTGGAATACCGGTGATCAGAGATGCTATCTCCCTGAGTACCCCTAAGGTAGAGGACATATATGTTGTTCTGTTGGTAATAGTGGTGACCAACAGTGATGCAAAGAGACAGACCACAGGAGAGGAGTTGGCTAGAAGGGCTACTGCTATCGCATCGAAGCCCAGGGGGGGGAAGAACCTTGGGCTGGATGGATGCAAAGGTACCCAGATAGTAAGAGACACTGACTAGCCCTGCCAAGGTGCCACTGAGCACCATGGCAATAACTACAGTCCTGCCTATCTGTATCCCAGCATACCTCGAAGCACGGGTATTGAAGCCCAACAGCCATCAGCTCAAAGCCAAGGCGTGAACGGCTCATCATATACTGCAATAGAATGATCAGTATTATGGCCAAAGGCAGGACCAGGGATATGTTCATCTTCAGGTTTCCACCAGTGCATTAGAGAGGATGAGCCGAGAGCTCTCGTTGATCGTAACCGACTGGCGAGTTACAGAATCGACAAACCTTGTTTGGATAAAAAAGCTCACCGTATAGGAGATGATGTAGTTGAGCATGATGGAGAAGACAACTTCATTTGTGTTGAACCGATACTTGAGATACCCGATGAGGGCCCCTACCGAAGCACCACAGACTCCTCCCACCAACAGGACCAGGGGCTTGTCGATCAGGGGAGGCAGGTTGGAATACCCAATCAGCAGCGTTGCAATAAAACCTGAGAATACCATCATCCCCGATACGCATATGTTGAACAGTCCACTTTGGAATGCGATGGCATCGGCAAGGGAAGCGAATACCATAGGCGTAAGATAATTAAGCAGGTTCATGAAGTCAGTGACCTGCTCCTACACATAACTTCCCATATATCATTATATACGTCAATTA
>CAZGOK010000014.1:7267-19720 GCA_964527665.1 uncultured Sphaerochaeta sp. | reverse complement strand
TCAGGAAGCTGAGCCGCTCCTAGGCTCTGTTACTTCTTAGCCTTCAGAGCCTCAAGCTCATCTTCTCTCAAGTACCGTATGGGCAGAGCCTGACCCAGGTACCAGAGCTTGGCACTCTCCTCAAACTCTTCTGCAGCAAAGACAGCCTGCTTGAGAGAGGGCCCACAGACCAGCATCCCATGGTTTGCCATCAGATAGGTGGTGAACTGCGGTCTCTGCTCGATATCCTGAGCAAGCAGTTCAGAGCCTGGAATACGGTAGGGCAACACCCCGACCTCTCCACCCGCATGACATAATAGGGAGTGAAGGGGTCAAAAGGCAGGCCATCGGTCAGCCCTTCACAACTTGCCAGCAAGATCAATGAGAATCTTCTAGGCAATGCTCAATCAAGATCAAAGAGATACTCACGCTGCAGTTTCCACATAAAGTCGAAACACTTCTCTGCTTCCAGTGCTGAATTGGTGACAGGATCAAGGAGCAGAGCCTGCATTAGTTTCTTGCGTGATTTCTCTATGAATCCCTGGGCACAGAGTTTCTGTATCGAGTTCTGCACCCGTATATGTGCAGCAAAATTCTCTTCAAGTGGGCCTACATGCACCGGATGTACACCTGAAGCATCAATGACAGCAGGAACCTCAATACAGGCATCGACAGCTAGGTTCTCAATATAGAGATCACTGTTGAGCACATTTACAGCAGGACGCCAAGTCCCTCTGTCCAGCTCTATATCAGCGATGACAGGGACCGCCAGCTCACCAGAAGATTGGATGGACTCCTTTTTCAGGGAGATCGAGGCATCAAGCAGATCCTCAAAAGGTTTGCCAAGGCCTGTATCAAGATACTCCCTGATTCCAACATGATGTCTCCAAGCCTGGAAATGTGTATAGGAATCAACATGACGTTTATCTTGGAGGACTTCTCGCTTATCAATACCGAATTCCCATTGCAACCCAACAAAGTCATGGGCAAAAGAGAAGTATTCACCGACATGATGATCTGAATCTATTCCGATGATGCCAAAGAGATCAAAAAGGTATCGGCATAAGGGGGGCAACGACTGTGGGTCACTCTTGATTCGGTCCGTAAACAGGGGGATCAGGTCCTCACCTGTACCTTTATCAGCTATCTTCTGAAAGGTGAACAGATGATTCATTCCGGCAGTTTCGATCTGCAGGTCATGCCAATCACGGTCCAATACCCGGGCAACCAAATTGTAAAAATCATAAAACCCATGGCAAAGCCCGATGGCTTTAAGGGAAGTATGCTGCAAAATGGCAGTAAGCATCCTTGATTCCGGGTTGGTGAAGTTGATCAAGAGCGCATTAGGACAAAGTCGCTCACAATCTCTGAGAATCGGAAAGACATTCTGAAAATTGCGCATGGTATGGAACAACGCCCCCGGTCCTCCATTCTCCCCATACACCTGCTTCATCCCAAAGGAAAGCGGTATTCTGAAATCCTGCTCCCACAGCTCCATCCTCTTAAGCTCCACGGCAAGAAGCACATAGTGAGCACCGGCTAACGCGTCCTCCCTTTCAACCGTTGAAGATACTGAAAAAGGATTGTCCATAAGTTCTAGAGCTCGTTTCGCATATCCGGCCATGACATCCAGAGCCTCCTTGTCGATATCGACAAGGACCAGTTCTATTTCTCGTTTATGATAGAGGTCTTTCTCGAGCAGCAGGTCATTGATCAAGCCCATGCTGAATTCTCTACTACCGGCCCCGATGATAACAATTTTACACATCTCTTTCATAACAACACCTCTTCGGCTCTCTTGCAAACATCCTGAAGCGCAAGTTTGGACTCGCGATCCATGGTAAAGGTACTCTGTTCCAAGGTCTTCGTGATCACCTCTTTTGCATGGGTCAGCACATCTTTCTCTCCAGCAGTTCTCCATTGCCCGAGGTTAGTACCAGGGAACAAAACCGTATCATAGAAAAACTCTCTAAACTCACCAAGGGTGGAATCGTGTATCAGGTAGTTGCCCTCTTCCATACCTTCAGCGATTGTCTGCTCCACATCAGAGAAGTCCCGCTCGAATTTCAACCCGTTGCATGCGCGTTGAGCTGATCGAACGATATCACGGTCTATGACAACCTGCTCAAGACTGAACACCTCATCAGAAGAAAGCTGTCCGCTACCCTTGAAGAACGTAGCCCCGTTCATAGCTTGATTCCAACAGCTTATAGTCCTCTCAAAAGCTGCCTGCTGGTCAGGCCATTTTGACATGGAAAGCAGATATCCCCAATCTCTCGGTCCTTTGGTAATATACTCATGCAACCTTCTGTTTGCCATGTCGAGAAGTACATATTCAGGACCTGCTATACGATAATTTGCATATCGCATATCAAAAGGATCTCCACGTAAGTATGGTGGAGGATACCCTCCCTCAATTGTATGCATGAAGAAGGCTGCTGCCAGATCTTCTGCAAGACCTTGGACGTGAGCCGCTGGAAAGACCATAGGGCTGGTACTCCCTATTGCGGGCAACCCCCCCACCATCTCAAAGGCAATCTGAGAGGAATCTTTGTTATCGATGGCGAATTCCAGTATCCTATCAGCGTATCGCATAGGATTGTTGACCAGCATACCAAGCATCCAAACCTTTCTTCCTGCTATGTCTGCCATTTCCCGATAAAAGGGCAACTCCTTTGCTGAAGGAGTATTGGTAGGCGCTCCATAGACCTTAGAATGCTCTAGACAGACCCGGGTACCGTGCAGATCCCTAACATTTTCAGGATATTCCTGTAAGGCTACAGGAGGAACATTGCCTGGAGCTCCAAAAGCATCCATGAAGCGAACAATCTTAATGAGATCGTTCTCCGTCGCTGGTCTAATGGTACCACTTTCGGCATCAGCGAGGTTCAGACAGCACCAAGGCTGACCATGTCCGAAAGACTTTTCGGGAACAGGTCGGGCCTGCTTTCCCATTGCGTGAACATGAGCATGCATCATCTCTCTATCGAACTTGATAGCATCCCCACATACATTGACCCCCGGGTATTCACTAAGGTAGCGTTTTACCCGCTGAGACTTCGACTGCATACCGGTATTGTGTAATACCTCTATAGCGGTATCAATAACTTTCTGGCAATATGCATCATCCAAATCGATGCTACTGCTCATTCGTGCGTATTCAATCATAAGGCAACCTCATTTACAATTTTATTTTTCTGGAACCCAGCCCACATTTCCCTTTATGTAATACTTCTGCAAGAACATGAAGATGACAAATGGAACGGCAGTGACTATCACAGAGGCCGCAGAAAGGCCTCCCCAGTTCGCCACGAATTGTCCCCGTAGCATAGGGATGACTTGGACTGCAGTATACTTTTCTGGGGAATAGAGAAAGATCAGCGGTAAGAAGAAATCCACCCAACACCAGACGAACTGGAGCGTACAGGCAGAAATGAGACCAGGGATGCATTGGGGGGTTACGATGTAGGTGAATATCTGAAGTGAATCACATCCATCTATTCGAGCTGCATCCTCTACCTCCAGAGGTTGGGCAGCTACAAAATTCATCATAAAAAAAAGCATCCAGGGTATTGCAGTCACAGTATTGAGAATTATGACACTCCAGATACTATCAAGCAGATGCAGGGAGTTCATTATCCTGAAGATGGGAACCGAGACCATCTGAAGAGGAATTGCCATCAGGGATAGCAGGACAACCAGGATAAGTCTCTTTGCTGGTATGAAGTGTCGTGCGAAAGCATAGCCTGCGAATGTACTCAGGACCACGGGTATCAACGTACCAAACACTGCGATCACCAGCGAATTCCACAATGGCTTGATCATTGGGATCGTAGTGTCAAAAAGCACATATATATAGTTCTGCATTGAAGCATTGAATTCTGTCATCACCCACCAGCCATCGGCAATTTCTGCAGAGGGCCTGATAGACGACATGAGTATCCCTATAAAGGGGATGACCCAAACAATTCCAATGATCCATCCAAATATCGTAGCTGGTAAAGTTTTTCTGTCATGATGATTCATTGATTAACTCTCCGATTGGGGGCTGAGTGTCTGTCTTACTGAGAAAGAGATAGGGACAAGAGTTATCAGCGTCAAAATGACAGCGATAGCCATACCTTTTCCAGGGTTATTGAACTTGAAAGCTGTAAGATACATCTCCAAGGCCATGACATTAGTAGAATTTCCCGGGCCACCACCGGTTGACGCATATACCAAGTCAAAAAGTTTCAACTCCCAGATTATGGTCATCAATACGATGACACTGGTAGAGTTTTTCAGCATGGGGATGGTAATCAATCTCAAGGTCTGCCAACTAGAACTTCCCTCCAAAGCCGCGACATCATAAAAAACCGTTGGGATGGTTGTAAGACCCGCAATATAGACCACCATTGCATAACCAACCCACAACCACACAGATATAGCTATCAATGCAATCAAGGCTGTCTGTGGATGTGCCATCCAATTGACATCGAGCGATTGAATCCCCAGTGCTTTGAACAGATGGGGTATAAGCCCTGAATTCTTTGAAAAAAGAAATCGTACCATGATACCGCCAACGACCATAGGGACTACCATACCGAGAAAGATCATGGTTCTCACAACAGTCATGCCCCTTGTTCTATTTAGCAATAAAGCAAAGCCGAGTCCAAGAATGATAGTAAGGGGCAAGTGAAATAGGACCCATACAAGGTTATGTATAAGAGCACCATACGGAGGATAGCCTGGGATCTGTTTTAAGTTTATTATCCGAGTATCGGTAAACGTATCCAGATAATTCTTCAGCCCGACGAACGTTCCATGATTATCGAAGAAACTGATGAACAGACCGTTTATAATGGGGAATACCAGA
This sequence comes from uncultured Sphaerochaeta sp., assembly GCA_964527665.1. GTDB lineage: Bacteria > Spirochaetota > Spirochaetia > Sphaerochaetales > Sphaerochaetaceae > Sphaerochaeta. The sequence goes on along the minus strand of CAZGOK010000014.1, from coordinate 14,886 downwards.
AACAGTACCACCGGTAGCAGTGCCGGTGCGATGAACCATAGCGTTGACATTTTCAACTGCTTTTTCATATGTGCAACTCCAATTCCAGTTAAGTGTTCTTCCCTATCGGATGGACAAGGAAGAACACATCTAGATTATTTCGCCAGAGTCTCTTCAGATGCGCTCTGAAGGATACTCAGGATTGAATCAAGGGTCTTTTCTGTCGGATTTGACCATAACAATCCCAACTGATCCCAGATTACTGTTTGGAACTTACCACCGATCGTATCATCCATATCGGGCAATACAATCTTGTCTTTGATCACTTCAAACACTTCACGTTCAGACTCAGGGTACATATCCAAAGGTATATTTGCATATGTTCCTATCCTTCCGCCGTTTGATATCTGAATTTTCTGTCCTTCGGTTGCCAAGAACTTGAAGAGTCTTTTGGCCTCTTCAGGGTGCTCTGTGTAGGCAGGCACATACCAGAAATCATTCCATAGGACCACAGCTTCCTGCCCAGGAAGGGTGAAAACACCTCGGTCCTCTGCAGGTGTCAGTGACATGTTGTCGGTGCTGTCTCCAATATAGATGCCGTGCTTACCACTCCACATGGCTTCCAGAACAGCGGTATACTCATCAGGTTCGCCAAAATAGCCTTTCTGCAGTAGAGGAAGAAGATTATTTTTCAAAGCTGCTTTCACCGTAGGATCGAGCCATGATATTGACCCGTTGGTAAGGCCAATGTGCATGTCCGCTCCTCCGAACGTGATGATGAAGGCTTCAATAATGCTGGTGAACGACCAGCCGATCCCCCCTCCTGAACCCAGAGGTGCCTGAACACCTTTGACTGCTGCAATCGTATCAAGGAGGTCAAGGAACTCGTTCCAATCCTTGCACTCTGCAGGGTCCTTCAAGTTATTCTCGGCAAAGAAACTCTTTCGGTATTCAGGTATAGTCACTCCTCCTACACTCGAGGCACCGTAGATGGAATCTCCGATGGATACGTTGTTCAGAGCACCCGGCAAGAATTCATCAGCACTGATGACATCATTCATCTTCATGATATGTCCGGCCTGTGCCTGTTGCACGATATACCAGGACCACGGCGTATCGATGATATCAGCAGAGGTCTTACCGATAGCAAACTGATTCGATAACATTGTTGCAGTATCCTCAGGCCTACCTGTCCGGTACTCCACCTTGATATCGGGGTTCTGAGCTTCGAAGGCTGCAAGAACAGGCATGAAGCCTTCCATTTCACCTTCAGCCCACGGGGCCATTACCGTCAGAACCACAGGCCCTTCCGTCTCTTTAGCCCCTTTTGCAAAAACTACAGTTGCACAGAGCATCAGACACATTCCAATCACCATCAATTTTTTCATTCTCATCCTCCCTTTTAGAAAAGAACTTATTCGATTACACACCGTACTTAAGAGATCATTTTCCTTGCACGATGGTTCCAGATGCTTTTATCCATCACCCCAGCGACTGATTATCAACCACACATTCGACATTGCTATGAAGCCATAACAGTGTTGCAGGATTCTCAGTGGAGAGCTTTCCCGACTGGAATGCCTTAAAGGCTGCAGTTTTGTTCGGACCGGAGACCAAAAACAGGATTTGAGAAGCAGAAAAAATCTCCTTGAGTCCCAGGGTCATCCCTGAATGGACCTGTACGTTTGCAAGCATTGAATGCTGCTGTGAGGTCTTTGCAAGAGCAACTGTATGGGCAAAGAGATCCAGAGAAGATCTAGGCTCATTCAGCCCAAGATGTCCATTAGTGCCAAGCCCCAATATACATAGGTCAAGCGTGTAGCTTTTAAGAAGCTCGCCTACCCTGAGGCACTCCTTCTCAGGATCTTCGGTATCACTGTCAAAGCTTATTACCTGATTATTTCTGAGCCCTAACGGAAGTACGAATTCCTGCTGTATGTACTGTTCGCAGGTAGCAGGATGATCCATAGGAAGCCTGTACCACTCATCCAGCTTGATGCAAGTTATTGCCTCTGTAGAGATACGCTGTTGCTTGCAACGCTCCACAATATTGCGGTACATACCTCTTGGAGAGGCCCCCGTTGCAATGCACACCACTGCTTTGGGGTTTTCTTGGATAGTTTTGCAGAACAAATCTGCCCCGATCCTGCTCATTTCTTCATAGGTTTCTGCATATGTTATTTTCATTATTTCAGTGACTCCTGTATCAGGGTTATAGCTCCCACCATCCCAGAAAGATTCCCGGGATGTGTTCGTAAGAAGACGAAGTTCCCTGTAAAATCAACAGATTGAGGGATATACTGAAGAAGCTGTTCAGAGAAGAAATCATAGAAGGTATCCATCAAACCACCACCGAGGATTACAATATCGGAATGGAAGATCAACAATATGTTCCAGATTCCTGAAGCCATCTGTCGCAGTTTTCTTTCCATGATAGCTACTGCTTGCTCATCAGATTCAAGATACTTCTGATACAACCCTTCAAAATCAGCGAAACCAGCTTCCTGAGCTGAAGCATTGAGCGCTTTGCCAGAAACCAATGATTCCATGCACCCGCGATTGCCACAATAACAGGCAGGTCCTGACTCTGATATGATGGTGTGCCCCATCTCCGGATGATAGAGTGATCCCGTAGTATGCAAGGAACCTTGCTGGAAGCATGATATACCGATTCCTGTACCAAACATTATCAGCGATACGTTCTTATCATACATCTGTGACAGTGCTATTTCTCCGAGCAGGATGACATCCACATCATTCCCAATGCTCACTGGCACCTTGAAGACCTCATGAAACTGATCAACTATCTCAAAGGATTCCCATCCCGGCAAGGTATAGGGATTCATGATGACTCCCCTCTTCACATCAACCGGACCTGTACATCCTATTCCTATGCCCTTCAGGTCTTTTCTAGTAATATGTTGCTCTTGTATCAACTGATTCATGGCCTTTACAGCCCGATCGAAGAACGCTAAAGGCCCAGATCCGGCATTTGTAGGAATATGTATGCTGGATTGTATCTCCATATCTTCTCCAGCCACATATCCAAGACCTATTGCTGTCTTTGTTCCGCCGATGTCTATTCCAAAATACATAATTGATTCCTTATTCTCTATACTTACTTTAGCATATAAAATAAGTATGTCAACAACTTTTTTTATAACCTAAAATATGTTTCTTGTTTTTCTAGATATAATCTCGATTCCAAGGTACAATGACCCATCATAAGAGAGAAAGGTACATCCAAAGTTAATGGCAAAGGTAAATCAGCAAACACTTAGAGAAGTGAACACTAAGGCTATATTTACATATATAGCTTCATTGGAGACGGTAACCAAACGAGATATATGCAATGGACTGCAATTGAGTTTTGCTACGGTCTCAAAAATCGTCGATAGCCTGGTCGATGACGGATTTGTCTGTTTGCAGGAGATCGGGGCCTCCTCGGGAGGAAGAAAACCAAATATATACAGGTTTGAACCTGCCTCACGAGCAATCATAGCAATAGATTTCAGCCCTGATAACAGCGCACATATATACCTCCTGGATCTTAGAAACCAACTTCTTTCTGAATCAGCAGTAGTGCTTGCCAATGATGAATCGATAGATTCCATACTGCCGAAGCTGAAAACAGAAATTGAGGCCACCTGTAACAATAAAGGAATCCCCTTTGCCCATATCCTAGGAGTAGGAGTCGCGCTTCCAGGCCTGTATCACTCAGAAAAAGATCTTGTAATCAATAGCCTAAAACCCAGCTTTATGGATGTACATATAACAAAACTCCTAAAGGCTGCCCTACAGAAACCAATCATCGTAGAAAATGATGCTAATATGGCTGCACATGGGTATCATGCAGCGCATGGCTTCGTTGATAGGAATCTACTGTTATTGAACTTCACCGATGGTATAGGACTAGGCCTGATTCTCAATGCGAATGCATTCTATGGAGCTCATGGGTTTGCCGGAGAAGTAGGAAACATCATACTTGGCCATGCTTCAAGAGAGCAGCTATTCAGATTCGAAGATGTAGGAACACTGTTTGAAATAGTGAGATTGTGCAAACAACAAGGCCTCATAGACCGAAACCTTTCACTCGATGAGAGCGTAGAGGTAATCAAGGAACGTGGGGAAACAGATGCTAAAGTTCAACAGATATTCAGTGACATTGGGGAGATTATCGGGACTGCTTTAGGGACCTTGGCAGATCTGTTCAATCCTGACAAAATTATCCTAAGCGGTAATATCATCGTTTTCCAGGAGTTTCTGGCACCCCATATTAACAAGAAAGTAAAGGATATCTCTTTTGTAGCTTGTCAGGCAGAACTGACAATAGAGTCCACCCCAGATTTATCGAAGTATGTTGCTATAGGATGCGGGGTAAAGGTTATGCAGTCATGGCTCAAGCACTGGACCCCTTAGGCGTTGTAAGAGAAAACACTACTTTTCATGAAGTCCTTACTGCACGTTTTGCTAAAGCTTTATTAGTGACCTAGGCTCTGTTACTTCTTAGCCTTCAGAGCCTCAAGCTCATCTTCTCTCAAGTACCGTATGGGCAGAGCCTGACCCAGGTACCAGAGCTTGGCACTCTCCTCAAACTCTTCTGCAGCAAAGACAGCCTGCTTGAGAGAGGGCCCACAGACCAGCATCCCATGGTTTGCCATCAGATAGGTGGTGAACTGCGGTCTCTGCTCGATATCCTGAGCAAGCAGTTCAGAGCCTGGAATACGGTAGGGCAACACCCCGACCTCCCCAACGCGCATGACATAATAAGGGGTGAAGGGGTCAAACGGAAGACCATCGGTCAGCCCTTCACAACTTGCCAGCAAGGTGGAGTATGTTGAGTGCAGATGAACCACGGCGCGCATCGAAGGGTGGGTCTGATAACATGCCAGATGGAGGGGAACCTCTTTGGTAGGAGGCTTGCCTCCGAGCAACGTACCCTCCTCATCGAAATGGCTGATATCCTCTTCTCTCAAGGTTCCAAACGACGAACCTGAAGGAGTACCCAAGAAGGTACCATCCTCCAGCATCACTGAAATATTTCCGGCACTTCCTACCGCATATCCACGGTCAAAAAGGGATTTGGCAAACGCTACAAGATCTTTTCGGGCTTCACCTTCATGCATGACACATCTCCTGTGCTTTTTCAAAGAAATCAACCATGCCAAAGTTACCCGACTTGAAAGCCAGATGCATGGTCCCATCGAGGGAACGAACCCAGGAGACACCCGGGTCTATCTGAGGACCGACAAGGTAGGATGAGATGCCCAACGTGGTGGCAACCACCCCGCTGGTCTCTCCACCGGCAACTATGAAGTTCTTAACTCCCTGGAAGGCAAGAATCTTGGTAACACACCCTATGATCTTCTCTATCATGGCAGAGACATCTTCCTTGCCATACTTTGCCTGTATTTCACGCAGCTCTTCTGGGTTTCGCGTAGCATACAACATGGGGGCAGGACCCGCCTTGTCCTGGGCGAGAGCCCACAGGGCAAGCTCCCCTGAATATCCCTTCTGGTGCAAACACTTACCCTCATCTATTCGAAGGGAAGGAGCCTTATCCTTATAGAATGCTACCTGAGCGTTTGTCTGGGCAGAGCAGGAACCTGCTATGACGACAGCCCTATCCTTCTTGGGAACAAAACTTACCACTTCCTCATTGGGCCTACCCAGCCTCTTGTTGTAGAGGTGTGCAATGCCTAGGGCAAGACCAGATCCTCCGGTGACCAGAGGAAAATCCTCGGTAGCCTGGGCAATGGTCTCAAGGTCTGCTTCTGTGAGGATATCGACTATAAGATAGTGGTTTCCTTTCTGTTCCTGTTTCTCGTTTTCTTGGAATTTCTCTTTGTATTGCTCAATCATTGCCCTTGCATGCCCATAGCCCTGAGCCATATCTTCAGAGAATATATGCTCGCTCTTGCCCTTGAACTGCCCCTCCATGAGGCGTTCAAGCTTGGAATCAAGCATAGGGGTGATGGGATGGTTGCGCATGGGAGAGTCACTGAGCAAGAGATCATTCACAAACAGATACCCCTTGTAGACCGTCCGCCCATTGACAGGAAGGGCAGGACAGATAAGGGTAAGGGAGATGCCAAGAGCCTTCATAAGAGCATCGGTGACCTGCCCGATATTACCCTCCCTACTGGAATCGAAGGTCGAGCAGTACTTGTAGTAAAACTTGGTGCATCCCGCCTCCTGGAGAAAGGCCAAGGCACCAAGGGCCTTTTCGACAGCCTCCCCTACCGGGCACGAGCGAATCTTCAAACTTACCACCAAGGCATCGGTTAAGATGGTGGGGAGACTGTCAGGCACTCCGTTGAACATGACAGTCTCCATCCCGTTCTGGACCAGAAACCCTGCAATATCAGTCGCACCGGTGAAATCATCTGCTATAACACCCAAACGCATAGTAGTTCTCCTCTCCTGTCAAAGCATATCAGATACAGGTCCGTGTGCAAGGGCAAAGGCCATGGTCCAGGCCTTTACCCATAGGAGTATGTCACTCCTCTATGAGTTGGGCAGTAAACACTATGTTACTCAGGTCCTTATTGGTCCTATCCAAATCAAAGCCGCCATCAAAGTCATACTTCGCCCACATAGCATGTTCCTCATACTCCTCATGGGTGGGATCCTTGAGAATCTTACGCATTTGGGCATAGCCATACGCACCGCCACTATCCTCAGGGGGTCTCATTCCCCGCCCACCGGTGCACTCGGCATGTGGAGGGCCTTCGGCATATCCTACCTCCCCTACGGTGATGACATGCTCCCAACCATCACCAAAATCATAGAGATAGGTAAAGCGTCGTATGTTGAGGAGCAGATCCGAAAGGGCTGTGGTATCCTCGTCATGCATAACAGAAGGACCGAAAAGATCAAGAGGCCTGCTGTATGGATCATCCTCCACCGTTCCGACACTAAATCCCTGATCACTGAAAAGAAACTCATGGAGGTGGGTGTCAGACCATCCGAATCCTACTTGAATGACATCATGGAGGGCGGCAAAAGTTATAAAGATCGGGACAAGGAAACTACGGGTCACCTTTCTGCCTCCCAGCAGCTTCAACTTCACATCAAGGGCTATCATGAGTGTCCTGATGGGTTTGGACGTAGGTTTATTTTTTGCTTTCGGGGCTAGTTTGGGCCTATCTTTGAAAGCAAGAAAATCTTCCTCAGTTTCCCCAAAATTCAGGGGCCTCCCCTCTGATAGTGCCTTTTCATCCATCTCATGCAAAAAGGCTAACGTACTGATGGCGAATTCCTTGAACCTTCGGGTGAAGCCGTTCAACTTGGCAACCTGAGAACGATTGCCTGTTGGTCCGAAGACTATCGGCCCAGCCTCTTTGATGTATGCGGAGACTTGTTCAGAGGAAACACCAGTTTCCTCCATGTCCCTCTGTAAATCTTCTACAAATTTCTCTTTGAAATCCTTAAAGGATTCCAGTTCGATAAAAAACTCATCCTCCGAATAGTCGTTGATCATCACGACAAACACTACTCCCTCGTGCTCAAAAAAGTTCGCATGCCAGCAATACTGTGGCTCGGGGGGATTGGATAGCTCTTCATAGGGCTGTTCTAGTTTGGCAAGCAGCTTTTGGGTGCATTGGATATACATACGTGACACTCTCCTTGTGGATGAA
>CAZGOK010000014.1:0-7167 GCA_964527665.1 uncultured Sphaerochaeta sp. | reverse complement strand
ACATCAAGGGCCACCATAAGGGTGGAATTGGATTTGGGAGCGCCCTTTGCAGAGGTCAGGATGGTTTTATTGGTATGGATAGCGAACTCCCGATCCAATGCTACAAGGCCAGAAAGGGTCATAATACCCTTGCCCATCTTTGCCATACCAGCCATTGTCTTCTCAGTAGCCATGAAGGAGTCTTTGAACTTTTTGGTTTCCGCCATTACCCGGCCCCTCTTTGACCGGTCGGTAATGGGGCCAAAGGTTACAGGCCCTCCATGTTTCAGGTACCTGGTTATCTCCTTTGCAGGAACACCCCCATCTTTCAGGTCCGACCGGATACCCTCTTCCACTTCCTTGTCAAAATCCTCAAAGGACTCCACTTCAATGAAAAAATCCTCTCCATCAAGGTCATTCACTAGAAACACATAGAACAGACGTCTATAGGTAAAAAAGTGAGCGTGCCAGCAATAGGCAGGCGCGGTGGGGGTTGCAAGCTCCTCATACGGCTGTTCTAATTTGTCAAGCAGCTTTTGGGTGCACTGGATATACATGACAGGAAATCCCCTTTCGTTTTGTCCATCGGTGTTCGATCAGCGAGTGCTACCGACAAACTTCATCCGCTTGAACTTCTTATTGATGCGCTTCAGCTCAAAGCCGGCGTCACGATTGTCTTTCATCCACTCTACAGTATCAGCATACTCATCATGGGTGGGGTCCTCAAGGATCTCGCATATCTCGTCATAGCCCGGGGGCCCGCCACAATCCTCAGGAGGGGTGGTGCCCTCGCCTCCTGTACACTCAACATAGGGCGCCCCATCATAGGGAATGACCTTACCCACCTTGATAGTAAGCAGCCACCCCCTATCAAATCCATAGAGGTATTTGATCCGCCTCACCCCGGGGATGAAATCTGAAAGGGCAGTCTCCCGTTCCAGATAGACATCGGCGTGCTTGTCCTCCCACATAAGCCTGTATTGCATGTCAGATATGTCTGGCCCTATGCGTATCGTATCCTTTTTCATCCGAAACTCATGTGCAGAGTCCTCCGACCAACCAAAGCCCATCTGGAGGATCGTGCTGAGTATAGAGAAGTCCATCGCAAAGGGGACGAGGAAACTGCGACTGACCTTGGCCCCTGCGCCAAGGAGCAACTCCGCATCCAAGGCCAGCAAGGAAGAGTTTGGCTGTGAAGTGGCTCTCTTGGGCAGACTCTTTTGCATGGGCATCGGCTCAGAGGGCCTCACCTTCTGCTCAAGCTCGTCAAACAACCTGTCGATCATAGCATCAAGGTCAAGGGGAGCCGTAGCATTCACCTCCATCCCAAGGAAGAAATTGCCTGGGGAGCGGGCCTCCTTCAACTTCCTGGTATGGTGGCTCAACCTGCCCACCAGCGAAAGATTCCCAGTAGGGCCGATGGCAATTGGCTCTGCCTGCTGCCAGTACCAGGCGATCTCCTCGGCTCTGAGGTGGTCGTCCTTCATTGCGCCTTCAAGTGTCTCCTTCACCAGCTTGTCAAAATCCTGAAACGAGGAGATCTTGAAGGAGTGGACCGCCTCCGACTGGTCGTTCACCAGCACGACAAACTGCTCGCCCCTCTGCTCGAAACAGCTTGCATGCCAGCAGTAGATGGGCTGAGGAGGATCGCCAAGCTCTTCATACAAACGTCCCATCTTGTCAAGCAGCTTTTTGGTGCACTGGATATACATTTCTGATGATCTCCTTAGGAGCGGGTGGGATGAGGGACAAACTGCAGGCTATCAAGCTGCTCGTTGATGAATTCCTGGTCAAAGCCAGCATCAAAGTCATCACCTGCCCAATCAAGGAGCTCCTCATATCTTTCGTGTGTGGGGTCGCCCAGGACCTCACACAAGTCATCATACCCATACATCCCCCCACAATCCTCGGGAGGGGTAGAGCCTTCTCCACCGGTGCACCTGACAAAGGGACCTCCTGTGAAGTTCTTGACCTCGCCAACCTTGATGATATGCTCCCAGTCGTCACCGAAATCATAAAGGTATTCAAACTTCCGTTCGGCGGGGAGATAATCAGAAAGCATCGTTGCATGTTCATCGAGTACATCAGAGTTATCGCCAAATCCCATATCGGGCAGTTTTATGCCAATTTTCACCGTATCGCCCTTGAGGCTGAACTCATGAAGGTGGCTGTCATACCACCCGAACCCTATCTGCAGGACAAGATGGAGCACCCCGAATGGGACATGAAGGGGTACGAGGAAGCTGCGTTTCACCCGTTTGTCGCCGGTGAGGACCAACTCGGCATCAAGGGCGACCATGGGAGTTATTTCGTTGTCGTACACTCCCTTCTTCTGCTTAGATCGTTGAGAGCCGGACAAAGGGCCATCACGATCGTCCAACATCTCATCTACCATTGTGATCAGCTCTTCACGGTGTTCGGGGTCAGCCATAATTCCCATAAGGCTTTCCATCATGAAGGCGAACTTCTTCATCCTTTTGGTGAACCCACTCAACTGTGCCACCTTTGAGCGGTCGCTTGTAGGGCCAAAGGTAAGGGGCCCACCCTCTTTGATATAGGCGGAAATTTCCTTTGCAGGGGCTCCAGCATCCTTCATCCCCAAGCGTATCTCCTTCACGACCCTCTTGTTGAACTCCTTGAAGGATTCCACCTCAAAGAAAAACTCCTCCCCGTTGAAGTCGTTCATCATCACCACAAACAGCTGCTCGCTCTCTTCAAAAAAGCTCGCATGCCAGCAATAATAGGGCTCTGGGGGATTGGGAAGGGCTCCATGGGGCTGCTCAAGCTTGTCAAGAAGTTTCTTGGTACACTGGATATACATATCTGTTGCACTCCTTATGGGATAACCCTACCACGACAACGATAAGCTGGGCAAGAAAGAAACCTCACCCGGCACAAGAGCACACTACACAAAATGCTGCTTAGCAATCCTAGCCCACTGTCACGGTCCTTAATCACGCCCCATCTCAGAATAATCGCGTATCATACGCACCTGGTTGTTCAGTTTGGCCTCAAAGGGTGGCCCTAGGGTGTGGTAAAAGCCCATCACGGGGCTTTTCAAGTCGCCTTGACACCCGGTTCCCCCTCGATTTTTCTTTTTATAGGGGAAGAAATAATTTGACGGGAAAGCGTTTTCCTGTTACTCTGAACCAAACAGGAGGAAACGGCATGAAAAAACTCTTACTCTTTATGCTGATCGGGTTACTCGCCATGGGATCGATATGGACCGCGGGAGTCAAGGAATCCGAATCAAAGACAACGCTTACCCTATGGGACCAGTACTACCGAGGGGTCGAAAGCGAGATCATGGACTCTATCATACAAAGCTTTGAGGCAAAGAACCCAAGCATCACCGTCGAAAGGGAGCCTAAGACCCTCGATGACCTGAAGCTGGTGCTCAAAATGTCCCTCGAAGGCGGCACAGGACCGGACATCACCCAGGTGAACCAAGGCGAAGCGGACATGGGGGCCATGGTCAAGGCCGGGCTGTTGGTATCGACCAACGAGGCTGCACAGCAGTACAACTGGAAAGCTAACTTCTCCGACTCCACCCTCAAGGCGATGGGATACAAGGGAGACTACTACGGCATAGCAACCACAGCGGAGGTTGTAGGATTCTTCTACAACAAGCCCCTGATGGAGAAGCTCGGCTACGCGCTTCCTACGACCTTCACTGAACTGGAGGCCCTGCTTGAAAAGACCAAGCGAGCTGGGTACACCCCCATCAACTTCGGCAACCTCGACGGTTGGACAGGCATCCATGAGTGGAGCGCCATCCAGCACGTCTACACCACCCGCACCCAGCTGGACGATATGATGAGTGGCAACAAGGGCAACTTCTGGGACAGCGAAGAGAACAGGAAGGCAGCTGAAACCCTGCAAAAATGGGTACGCAACGGATACTTCACCAAGGACTTCTCGGCCATCGGGTATGATGACTCGGCAAGCATCTTCATGCAGGGCGAATCGCTTCTGTTCCTTACAGGCAACTGGATGATGGGCGAACTGCTGGAGAACTCCCCCTTTGAGGTAGGATTCTTCATCATGCCGGCCAATGATCCTGCCAAACTGAAGGCCATCGGAGGGCCTGGCATCCCCTTCGGCGTCTCCAAGAAGTCCAAGAACGTTGAGGCATCCATCAAGTTCCTCGACTTCCTAGCCTCACAGGATACTGCCAAGAAACTGGCTGAGAACATGATGCTCCCCGCACAGTCGATCGACAGCGCTGACTACAGCGATGCCCCTCTGCTGTTCCGTGAGATCCTCGATGCATACAGCAAGGTCGACAAGGCCAATGGCATGGGGTACTTCATCGACTGGATCACCCCGACCTTCTATGACACCTGCTCCGCTTCCGTGCAGGAACTGATGGCATTGGAGATCACCCCTGCCCTCTTTGTCCAAAGGTTGCAGGCAGACTACGCGAGCTTCACCAACTAATAGCTCACCTGTGTTGTATTTCTGCTATCATAAGAACCATCACGCGCACTTCTTTAGCGTGGCGTGATGGTTCCTTGCACAACGAGGAGGCACTGCTTGAAATCCCATCGAAGTCTCTATGATTCACCGTGGCGGGGGATACTCTACCTGCTGCCCGGCCTTCTGCTCTACGTCCTGTTCGTCCTAGTGCCGGTAGTGCAGACCATCATACTGGGAAGCATGGAGTGGAGCGGCATGGGTGCAAAGAGGTTTGTAGGGTTGCAAAACTATGCAGAGCTCTTCGGCGACCCGATCTTTTTCCAGTCGCTTGCCAACAATGCAACCCTGGTCCTATTCATCATGGTCTTGCCGACACTGCTTGGCCTCTTTCTGGCGACGATCATCGAGCTGAACAACTTCACCACACGCAAGGTGTTTGAAGTGGCATTCTTCATGCCCTATATCCTCTCCCTAGTTGTTGTGGGGGTCATCTGGCGTTGGATCTACAACCCGGCCTTTGGTGTCCTTAACGTGCTGCTGACCAAGATGGGGCTGCCCTTTCTGACCCAAGCCTGGCTTGGGGACAGCCAGACGGCCCTCGCCTCTGTGGGCATTACAGGCACCTGGGTGCACTACGGCTTTGCCATGGTGATCTTCCTGGCAGGGTACCGCAAGATATCACCGGACCTCTACGATGCGATAGCACTCGACGGAGGTGGTGGGTGGGCCAAGTTCCGCCATGTGGCACTGCCCTCCCTGACCAATGAGATCATGGTAGTCTCAGTCTACCTCTTCATAAACTCGCTGAAGACCTTTGACCTGGTTTACGTCATGACCAAAGGGGGCCCGGGGTATGCTACCAACGTGCTCTCCCTCTATGTGTTCAAGAATGCGTTCCAGTACAACCGCAACGGCTATGCCGCTGCCCTGGCCGTGACGCTGATGATCATCATCTTCTCCATCACAGTGATGGTGACCCAAGTGAGGAAGCGCTATGCCGAGAAGATATAAACGGCCCACCCTTGCCAAGGTGCTGAGCGCATGCATCCTGATACTCTTCCTCTGCATTTCGGTTGCACCGTTCATCCTTGTCTGGAGCGCTGCCTTCAAGGACAAGGCTGAGCTCATCTCCAACGTCTTCGGACTTCCGACCACCTTTCGGTTCTCCAACATCCAGAAGGCCTGGATACAGGGGCGGTTCGGTACCTACTACAAGAACAGCATCCTGGTGGTGGTCCCTGTTGTATTCGGAACAATACTGCTGTCCATCAGCAACGCCTACGCCCTCGCCTATTTCAAGATACCGGCAAAGGAGCTCATCTTCGGCGTCATCCTGCTGGGCATGACCATTCCCATGGAGGTGGTCATCATCCAGCTCTACTACCACCTGATGAAAATGGGCCTGTTGAACACCCTCGCAGGCCTTATCCTTGCACAGATAGGGATGGGGATCCCGTTTGGGACATTCTTCCTGCGAGGCACACTCAAGGAGTTCCCCAGGTCTCTGGTCGAGGCAGCTGAGATAGATGGGGCCGGTACCTTCAAGATACTGACGAAAATTCTCGTCCCTATGGCAGGATCGGCCATCATGACGCTGATAATATTCTTCTTCACCTGGACGTGGAATGAGTTCCTGCTGACACTGGTTGTGATCCACAAGGACTCCTTGAGGACTCTGCCGGTGGGTATGGCCTTCTTCCAAGGCCGCTATGTAGGGGATACCCCCCTCATAGCGATGGGAGCATCATTGATGACGCTGCCCATCATCCTGCTCTATATTCTGTTGCAGAAATATGTCATCTCGGGCATCACCGCAGGGGCTCTGAAGGAGTAACTGCGGTGGAGCTGGTATACAAAGGAACAAGAGAGAAATCAGGCAAGGCTTACTTTCAGACCGTCACCTTGTTCCTGCCTGACTCCTTGGAGATGTACATGGCACGGTCGGCAGCTTCAATAAGCTCCTTCTCATACTCGACATCAAGTTCGGGGAACGAGGCCCCGCCGATGCTGAGCGTCACACGGATCGACTGCTCACCATAGGTTATGCTGCGCTCCTCTATCTGGCGGCGGATAGCCTCGCCCACCTCATGGGCATCAGAGCGTGATGCACCCAAAAGTACCACCATAAACTCATCCCCTCCCAAGCGGATGAGGATATCGCCTTCACGCAGCTGGGAGCGCGTGGTGGCGGCAATGGTGCGCAGCACCCTGTCCCCCACCGTATGCCCATAGACATCGTTGACCTGCTTGAACTTGTCGATGTCGATCATCAGCACTGCCAAGGCTATGTTCTGCTTGACTGCCCTGATAAACTCCTCATGGAGTCGGGAAAGCCCGAACCGACGAATATACACACCGGTCAAAGGATCGACTGCCGCCAGCTTCTGCACCTGGTCATGGGTCATGGCATTGTGCAGGGCAAGGGCTAGGCTGGTCCCAAACAGGTCCAGGTTCTCCAGCACCTCAGAGGAGAAGGCCATATTGGAGGCAAGCACTACAGCCCCTAGGGGCAGTTGTTTGTAGACAATGGGCTCCACAATGATCTGGTGTGGACGGAAGGAAGTCATCACACCCTCGAGCATGACATCCTGGGGGATGTCGATGACGTTGCGATTGAGAGTCTGCATCGAGTCGAGGATGAGGGGATTGGAACTCAGCGAACTAGATTTGGAAAGACCTACCGTATGATAGACGCGCAGCTCACCCGCCTCTTCGATGAGGATGGCCCCTGATGGACAGCCGATCATCTCCATCAGGCTTATCAGGGCA
>CAZGOK010000013.1:16091-19829 GCA_964527665.1 uncultured Sphaerochaeta sp. | reverse complement strand
CCCCAAGGCTCAGTCCACCCATAAAGGCCAACATTACCAGAAGAAACCCAAGATTATGGACAACCATGCCAATGAGGTTATCCCAGCCATCGAAAAATGCTTTTTTAATGAAGAATCCAATCATGTTGTAAGAGTACCGATATAGAGCGAATAAGGCAAGCATTTTTAGCCTTGTAGGGGAGGTGAGAATGGCCCTTACAGCACCAATGCAAACCTTTTCCCATAAAACTGGATCATTGTTTCTCTGTGATGGGTACCATAGGAGGTTTTAAAAAGGGGTCTTTCTGGCCATTTGGGCAGATTTGTGAAGGGTATCTGCTATCAGAAAAGACTAAATCCTGATGCGTTCATTGTTTTGCTCAAAATCCTTTGAGAAAGATATTACGGTGCTGTTTAGTAATTGTTTACCATAGTGTTCTTTATATAATTTAGAGCAAAAATTCATAAACCATGGGTTTTTGAAAAGACTCTTTCCAAAAACCCTATTGACTAACCTTTGGGCATTTACTATTATGCAATAGTTGTTTGACAACAAACGGCGGCATAGCTCAGTTGGTAGAGCAAACGGCTCATATCCGTTCGGTCAGGGGTCCGAGTCCCTTTGCCGCTACTAGAAACCTTCCTCAAGCAGGAAGGTTTCTTTTTGCGCCTCGCCCTACTTCAGATATCCCAGCCACCTCTGCTGGCGCTCGATCATCAGATCGACCAGTTCAGGAATCTGTTCACAACGGTCGACTACAGGATTTGCAAGGAGGGCCTGGACGGCATACTCCTTTTTGCCTGTCAGCACTGCCTCTGCTATCAGGTCATACACACCACAGTAGTTTCTCAGAAGGGCGGCAAACCCCTTGGGGTAGGAGGGAAAGGCTATCCCTTCAAGACCCTTGGCATACACCTGTGCAGGGACCTCCACAGCTATCCAGGAGGGAAGCGATGGGATGAGGCCGTTGTTGAGGATATTTACCGCAGGCTCCTCATAGCCGCTGTCATCAAGGATGCCTTCCAGGATTATGACAAGGCGTTCGTTCAGCTTCAGCTCTATCTTAGGCTCTACATGGGTGAGCATCATCTGATACAGCGTATAGAAGTCCTTGATGCCCTTGTGGTCGGCCACCTCATGGGCCCAGGGGATGTACTCGCCAAAATGGCTGTCACCTGTAATGGGCAGGAGGCTGTAGTGCTCAAGCACCTTTTTGAACAGGGTCCTATCCGCCCAGCTCTTTGCGCTGACCATACCCTTGGGAAGATTCCTTTCGGAACTCCCTTCGGTCATGAACAGCTCCTGATTTTTCTTCACATAGGAGAGAATGTCTGAGTAGCCGGGCTCCTTGGCAAAAAAGGCGGGAGCCTTCCTGAGGATGTCAGGATATGCATCCTTGCCATTTTCCTTGTAGCTTGCCTCAAGCAGCACGCTGAAGTGGTTCAGCCCACCGGCCCTGAGGACAAGATCATCAAACGGGGTATCGAGGATGGAGGGAAGGTAGCGTTCTAGTGATGCTATCTCATGGCACATTCCCACGAACTTCAGATCGGGGTACTTGCGCAACACAGTGGTCGTGATGGCGGTCATCGGGTTTGAGTAGTTGAACACCCACGCATCAGGGGCGAGGCGCACAACGTCATCACAGATGGCGACGATTACCGGCGTGATGCGCAGGGCGTGGAATACCCCTCCTGCCCCACCATTCTCGCCATACACCTGCCTGATGCCATACTGCTGGGGAAGGCTCCAGTCCTCATCCCACAGGGCAAAGCGAGCACCGACCTCTATGGAGATGACCACCACGTCAGCTCCTGCAAGGACCGAGGTGCGGTCAAGGGTGGCCGTCAGGGTAAAGGGCAGCGAATGGTCGCTGATGAATTTCTTGGCAACCCCACTGACATGGTCCAAGGCCCCCTGATCGATATCAACAAGGCAGATCTCACTGCCTGCAAGTTTCTTGCTTTGGAAGATATCCCCCAAGGTGCCAAAACCGAATT
Organism: uncultured Sphaerochaeta sp.; assembly: GCA_964527665.1. Classification (GTDB taxonomy): domain Bacteria; phylum Spirochaetota; class Spirochaetia; order Sphaerochaetales; family Sphaerochaetaceae; genus Sphaerochaeta. The sequence continues at coordinate 17,849 of CAZGOK010000013.1, read as the reverse complement.
GGGCACTTCCTGCGCCCACCAGTACTATTTTCATATAAAATCCTCCCGCTGATTATTCTAGAACTTAACCGATGGTGTAGCAAGAGTTTTCCTTTTTACCCCTTGCACACTCTTGCATGCAGTACAAAATGCTCCTATAATTTTTTTATGAGGCTTTTTTATGCTTTGGAGTTCGACAAAGGGACTAAGGACTCGATAGCCCTTCTGCAGCAGGACATAGAACCCTATTGCAAGAGCGCCCTTTTTACGCGGTATGAGAACCTCCACATCACCCTCTGTTTCCTCGGGGAGGAAGAGGCGCACAGCGTGACCCTGCTCAAGGAAATCCTCAACTCGCTGAAGACCCCACCCCTAGCCCTGACCCTTAACCAGCTGGGGCAATGGCGTAAAAGCCAGGGAGACATCCTCTGGTTGGGAATAGAGGAGAACAGGGTCCTTGAGGCCTTGCAGAAGGAACTCTCCTACCTGTTGCGGGCGAACAACTTCTTTGTTGACCAGAAGGCCTTCCACCCCCATGTGACCTTGGCTCGTGGGGCAAGGTGCAGGAAACTGCCTGCAATCGAGGCCCTTACGGTAGAGATAGACAGGATAACCCTCATGCATTCCTATGAAAAGCAAAATCTGCTGACCTATACCCCGCTTCATTCAATACAGCTCCTACAAAACCCTACCACATAAAAAGTTATATTTCCCTATTGCCTTGATACCAAAAAGTTTTAGTGGTATGGTGTGCGCATGGAAAAGTATACAACCTATAATGCCCAGGCTTGGGATTATGAAGCCCTCAGAGGCAATATATGGACTGACGGATGCACATCCGATCAGGTGGAGATGGCTAGGAGGGGAGAGTTGGACATGAGCCTCTCCCCCTTCAAGCGTGTCCCCCACTCCTGGATAGAGCATACCAAGGGCAAGGATGTCCTCTGCCTCGCCTGTGGCGGTGGCCAGCAAGGGGTGTTGCTCGCTTCCTACGGGGCGAATGTCACAGTCTTCGACATCTCTGAAAAGCAACTTCTCCAGGATGCCACCATCGCCAAGAGAGAGGGCCTTACCCTTGCACTAGAGCAAGGAGACATGTGCGACCTGTCACGTTTCTCAGACAAGCAGTTCGACCTGATATACAACCCCACCTCAACCTGTTTCATCGATGATGTACAGCAGGTATACCGCCAGTGCAACAGGATACTCAAGGATGGGGGTACCCTCCTTACCAGCGCCACCAATCCTGCACTCTATCTCTTCGATGAGAAGGCAGCCTTGAAAAATCGGATGAAGGTAAAATACACCATCCCCTTCTCAGACCTGAAGAGCCTGGACAAGAAGGAACTTGAAAAACGGTTGAAAAAGCATGACACCATAGAGTTCAGCCATACCCTGGACGACCTTGTAGGGGGGTTGTGCACCCAAGGCTTCTCCATCACCGGCCTGTACACCGACCAAAGTGGAGACATGCTGATGGACAGCTATGTGCATGACTGCTTCCTGGCCATTCGTGCGATCAAAACACGGGAGGCACTTGTTAGGGATAATTCCTAACGCTATACTTAGGGTATGGAAAACTACCTGACTCGTTTGCTGCTCACCAGCGAACTGGACGACCCAGTATATTTTGCCCAGGTCCATCAGAACATTATGGAGCTGGAGAAGCAGCGCGTAGAACATTTCAATCTGCACGGACCTGCCAACTCCCATTATGTAACTCTGATGGGGGAGCTGAACATGGCATACCTGCATGCAAATGACCCGACCAATGAACTT
>CAZGOK010000013.1:9619-15991 GCA_964527665.1 uncultured Sphaerochaeta sp. | reverse complement strand
GTGATGGGCATCTACGAGGAGTTCGAAGGATCGGCAGACCACCAGACCATCATGGCTCGTGTCGCCCTCGCCTACTGCCTGGAGAAGATGAAACGCTATAGGGATGCCCTGGGTCACTACATCGTAGTGCGGGCATTCCTTGATGCGGACAAGGATTTCTCCACAGAGGCAGAACGCATAGGCCTCATGGCGCATATTGCCCACTGTTACCATAGGATGGGCAAGAGTGAGGAAGCGAGCATTGCCTATCAGTGGGTGCTCAATGAGACCATTGAGCGCTATGGCCATGGCTCCCCCCTTACCACAAAGGTAAAGCGGATCGCCAAGAATTTCTTCGCCCAAGAGCACACCTCACAAGCATAGGGCATGGACCCGTTTTCTCGGCCATCGTTTCCATCTTCCCTCTCCTTGGCTTGACGCAGGTAGAGGGAGACCATATACTTTGCTTAAGTTAGCCAGTGCTAACTAAGTGACAAGACAAGGAGCGTCACCCCATGAAAAAAATAGCAATCGTACTGTACAGTGGAACAGGCAACACCGAGCTGATGGCCGAGGCTGTCTTGGCAGGGGCAACATCAGCACTCGCTGATGCACGCATCATTCATGCACAAGCCTTCTCCCCTGAGATGATCGAAGCCTATGATGCGCTTGCCTTCGGATGCCCTGCCATGGGGGTGGAGGAGCTTGAGCAGGATGAGTTCGAACCCATGTTCGCCTCCCTCGAGGATAAGCTGAAAGACCGGAGCGTAGCGCTCTTTGGCTCCTATGGATGGGGTGATGGCGAGTGGATGATCAATTGGCAGGACAGGGTCCTTTCAAGAGGTGCCAACCTCGTGGATGCCCCTGTCATCGCCAACGACGAACCCGATGCAAAGGCGCTCGAAGCGTGCAAGGCCCTCGGAAGGGCCCTCGCACAATAGGAACACTCACTTCTACCATCTTATTGTTTTTCCCTATATCTCACAGTGAATCATTGGATCAGTCTACACTCTTTGGGACCACCACTATGCTCGTGGTCCCCTTTGATGTCCACCCCGTTATAAGGAGTGCACCCCCTTGTTGTGAGAACCACATAAGGAGATCCCCCAACCAACACACAAACTCCTATAGCTTCCCGTTTCTTCTGGCTATGAGACCCATCAGGTGATAGGTCAGCTTGGCAGTTAGATAAGGGCCATGGTGCAGCAGGGGGTTGGGGGCAAGCTCCACAACATCACAACCGACTATTGTCCTGTCAAGCGTCAAACCTTCCAACAGGTCTATGGCATCCCACCAGAAGAGCCCACCGGGGTCGGGGGTTCCGGTCGAGCCCATCAGCGAGGCATCAAGGCCATCGACATCAAAGGTGATGAACAGCTTCTTCGGAAAGGAGACGGGCAAGCAGAGGTGCGAAAGCCCAGTCCTGGAGTGTTTCATAGTATTGAGGGCATGACCATCGAGATGGCCTACCTTGAAATCCTCTCGCGCCTTGAGGTCTTCACTGCTATAGTTGCGCACTCCGACCTGAAACAGGGGAATGCCGGCGACAACAGCACGTTTCATGACGCTGGCATGGCTGAAGGGGGAACCCTCATACGCCTCGCGCAGATCCATATGGGCATCAAACTGCAAGATCCCTACCTCGCCCTCTGCAAAATGCTTGGCTATTGCTTGTATCGATGCATTGGTGACGCTATGTTCGCCTCCAAGCATCAGGGGAATTGAGTGCTGGGAAAAGGCGCGCTTCACCAGAGCCTCTGCCCTTGCGAACACCACCTGTACCTCCTCCTGTTCGCATACCTCGATGGCCCCTGTGGTGTGGATGCCCAACACCCCGGGCTCGGAGTGGTCATCGACAAGCTTCTCCAGCTGCCCTGAGGCCTCAAGGATGGCCAAAGGCCCCTCCTTTGTCCCGCCCATATAGGAGACGGTCTGTTCAAGGGGGAATGGGATGACATGGAAATAAGCCTGCTCAACAGGGGTATTGGGGTATTCGGAATCAAGGAAATAGGGTTTCATCATCACTCCTTTTACGAAAGGCGGCCCTTATACTCTTCATAGGAGAACTCCTTGACCACCTCATAGGAGCCGTCACGGAAGATACCGATATCAGGGTGGCCCACCCCATTGAAGAGGGTGGTCTTCACCATCGTGTAGTGCATCATGTCGGAGAAGACCAGCTTGTCCCCTATCTTGGGCATCTCAGGGAAAAGATACTGCCCAACCCAGTCCCCTGCAAGGCAGCTGCACCCGCCGAGGCGCACACCATCGCGGGTTCTTCCTTCATCGGTGTTTTCATCCACGATGATAGCTCCCCTCACCTTTGGGGTATAGGGCATCTCCAGGCAGTCAGGCATATGGGCGGTGAAGGAAGTATCGAGCATCAGGGTTTTGATCCCGTCACTGGTGACGATATCCAGCACCTCCGATACCAAAACCCCTGTATCCCAGACATAGGCTGCCCCAGGCTCGAAGATCAGGGTGAGGTGAGGAAATCTTTTGTTGAAGGCCCGGACCATCGCCTTGAAAAGCTCAAGGTCATACCCTTCTCGGGTGACCAGGTGCCCCCCGCCCAGATTAAGCCACGTGATTCTGGAAAAAACCCTTCCATAAAGCTTCTCCACCGCTTGCAAGCTCTCTTGCATCTCTTGTGCACCACTTTCACAGAGGTTATGCACATGCAGGCCGCTTATGCCTTGGGGAAGCTCTGCAAGATGTTCAGGGTCTACACCCAGGCGTGAGCCCGGGGAGCAGGGGTCGTACAGAGCTGTCCTGACCACCTCAAGCTTGGGGTTGACCCGAAGCCCAGCTAGCGAGGTGCCCAGCCTCCCTTTGTACCGATTGTACTGGTCCACCGAATTGAAGGTGATGTGCGACGATAGCTGTGCAATGCCGTCAAACTCCTTGGGGTGGTAGACAGGGGCGTATGCATGGACTGAGGAGAAATGTTCGCTGGCAAGGGTCGCCTCATTGAGCGAGCTTGCAGTCGCCCCATGGGCAACTGCAGCTATCTCTGGAAAGACGCGGTGCATGCCGAACCCTTTGAGGGCAAACAGGAAGGTGCAGGGCAACTGCTGTTGCAAGTCCCTAATTAACGCAAGGTTTTTTTGGAATGCATCATACTCCAGCACAAAGGCTGGAGTATGAAGGATCTTTGCCGTATCAAGCATGGCTGCCCTCCCCTATGGGGAATGCAAGCTTGCCGTCGACAACCACCTCCCAGGGAAGACCGAGTTCAGGCAGGAGGGCCATGAAGGGATCGGGGTCGAACTGTTCCATATTCCAGACACCGCTTTTCTGCCATATCCCCTGGGCAAGGAGCCTTCCTCCGATGGAGGCGGGCACTCCGGTGGTATAGGAGACCGCCTGGGCCTTGGTATCCTTGTAGGCGTCCTGGTGCTTGCAGTTGTTGTAAATGTAGATTGTTCGCTCCTTGCCATCCTTGATGCCCCTCAGCTGGACGCCGATGGAGGTCTCGCCCTTGTAGTTCTCCCCTAGGGAGGAGGGTTCGGGCAGGACAGCCTTGAGGAACTGCAGGGGCTGGATCTCGATCCCTTCATAGAGGATGGGCTTGATGCTGGTCATCCCTACACTCTCCAGGACCTTGAGGTGGTTGATGTACTCTTCTGAGAAGGTCATCCAGAACCGTGCCCGCCTGATGGTGGGAAAGTGCTTTACCAGCGACTCGAGCTCCTCATGGAAGAGCAGGTAGGAAGAGCGCTCTCCAATGTTGGGATAGGGCACCATCTGCTTGACGGCAAGGGGGTCTGTGCTTTTCCAAGAGCCGTCCTGCCAGTACCTCCCCCGCTGGGTAATCTCGCGGATGTTGATCTCGGGGTTGAAGTTGGTTGCAAAGCTCTTGCCATGGTCTCCTGCATTGCAGTCGACGATATCAAGGTAGTGTATCTCATCAAAGTAGTGCTTATCTGCATAGGCGGTGAACACGTTGGTCACCCCGGGGTCAAAGCCGCTGCCCAGGATAGCCGTGAGGCCGGCTTCCTTGAAACGCTCAGCAAAGGCCCACTGCCAGGAGTACTCGAACTCGGCCTTGTCCTTAGGCTCGTAGTTGGCACTGTCCACATAGTGGACCCCTGTTTGCAGGCATGCCTCCATGATGGTGAGGTCCTGGTACGGAAGGGCTACATTGATCAGAAGGTCGGGCTTGAAGCCCTCTATGAGGGCGACAAGGGCAGGCACATCATCAGCATCGACAGAAGCTGTGGTGACGGGGACAGGCCCCGCTTCCCTGGCTATGGCATCAGCCTTGGATAGGGTCCTGCTGGCAAGCAAAATAGCTTCATAGAGGTCGTCCATCCTTGCAGACTTCTGTACCACGACATTGCCAACCCCACCCGCTCCAACTATCATCAAACGTTTTTTCATCGCCTCAATCCTCCTGATCGGTCTCGTAATAGGTATATCCTCTCATCCCTGCCGTATAGGCTGAAATGACCTTCCTTCTCTGTTGTGCTGTTATTCTCCCTTCCTGGACAGCCCTCTCCGCCTTGATGCGTATCATCGCCTCCATCTGCTTGGTATCATACTCCACATAGCTGAGCACTTCAGCTATGGTGTCCCCTTCCAGTTCATTGTGAAAGAGGAATTTGCCTTCGTCGTCATAGGTGATGCTCATGACGTTGGTATCGCCAAGGAGGTTATGCAAATCTCCCAGAGTCTCCTGGTAGGCTCCCACCAGGAAGACGCCCAGGATGTAGTCATCCCCTTCAGGGGGGACATGGAGGGCCAGGGTCTCCTCAACGCCTCCACGGCCTATGAAGCGGTCGATCTTGCCTTCACTGTCACACGTGATGTCAGAAAGGATCGCCTGCCTGGTAGGCTTCGTATCCAGAAGATGAATGGGCATGATGGGAAAGAGCTGGTCGATCGCCCAGACATCAGGCAAGGACTGAAACAGGCTGTAGTTTCCATAATAGATGTCGGAGAGCTGTTTTTCCACCACCTTAAGGTGCGGGGATGGGTGCTCCTGATTCTTCATGAGGGTGTAGATCTCACTGATGATGGACCAGTAGAGGTGCTCGGCTGCGGCTCGTTCGCGCATGTTCACCTGACCGTAGAGGAACTTGTTGCGAATCTCCTCACGGTAGTAGTTCAAGTCGTTGAGACACTCCTGTGCCGTATCCTCCTTGAGCATGGTGCGCACATACAGCAGGTTGTCCAAGGCAGGAAGAAGCTCCGGTGCAATGGCCTCCTCACGCCCCTTTCCATTCCAGAACACATTGGTGTCCAGGACATTGAGCAACAGGACCGAGTAGTAGGAGACCAGGGCCCTCCCCGATTCACTGAGGATCGTGGGGTGGGCAATCTTTGCCTGGTTGCAGATGTTCATGATCTCCTCGACCACATCAGAGCAGTACTCACGCGTAGTGTAGTTGCGGCTGTTGCTGTTGTCGGTGTGGCTGCCGTCATAGTCGATGGCGAGCCCCCCTCCGATATCAAGCAACCCCATGGGAGCCCCCTCCTGGATCAGGCCGGCATAGAAGCGTGCCGCTTCGGTAGCCCCCATCCTGATGGAGCGTATGTTGGGAATCTGCGAGCCGAGGTGGTAGTGAAGCAGTTTCAGGCACGAGAGCATCCCTTCGCGTCTGAGCATGTCCACTACCTCAATGACCTGGGTGGTGTTCAACCCGAAGACACTGCGGTCCCCACCGCTATCAGTCCAGTGGCCCCCTGCTACCGTGGAGGGCTTCATCCTGATGCCGATGTTCGGGGTAATGCCCAGGGCCTTGGCCCTCTCCACAATGATGGCCGCCTCCCCTGGCATCTCAATGACCAGCACCGTCTGCATGCCAAGGGACATCCCCTTGAGGGCAAGGTCGATGTACTCCTCGTCCTTGTACCCGTTGCACACGATATAGGCTTCGGGGTCGTCTACATAGGCAAGGGCTATGATAAGCTCAGCCTTGCTGCCTGTCTCCAGGCCATGGTGGTACTGCTTGCCGAAACGGCAGATTTCCTCGATGACCTGCTGCTGCTGGTTCACCTTGACCGGGTATACACCCCTATAGGAACCTTCATAGCCCACTTCCTTGATGGCTTGGGCAAAGCTTTCGTTTATATGCTGGATACGGTCATCAAGGATATTGCTGAAACGCAACAGCACAGGCAGCTTGGTGCCCCTGTCCTTCAAGCCCTTGGCGATCTCGAGAAGACTGATGGAGGACTCGGGGGTATCACGCTTGAGGCGAACCTCCACCTCCCCATCTTTCTGTATATGAAAATAGCCGTTGCCCCACTCTTCAATACGGTAGAGATCGGCTGAATCCTCAATATTCCACTCATCGGTTGGTTTTTTCTGCATACACCCTCCTCATTGGTTAGCTTACCAGTATAACAGATAGGTGCGATAGATTACATAGTGATGCTATAGGCTAT
>CAZGOK010000013.1:0-9519 GCA_964527665.1 uncultured Sphaerochaeta sp. | reverse complement strand
TTTTTCATACTAACTCCTAAAATGATACTTAGGCTTATAGTACAACTCATTCCGTCAATAAGCAATAATAATTTGCTATAAGTACAACCCTATACACATTCCATTACCTGTATGCAGAAATTAGCTAAAGGCCGAAAGATACCTGCGCTTAGTCTTGAGCAGCTCCTCATACAGGGGAGCTAGCGACCAGTCGGGCTTGAAGAGATTTTGGCTCTGCGATGATACGGCCTTCCTATACGCCTCAAGGTGGGTGCCATGATGGCCAAGGGCCACAGAAGCGTTGATCCACGCCCCTAGGGAGGTGGTCTCCGTGTTGTAGGGCTGGATGACCTCCTTTTGGAGGATGTCAGCTTGTATCTGGTTGAACACCGCACTCCTGGCCATCCCCCCTGAGACGCGCATCTGGTCCACCGGGTGGGCGATCTCTTCAAAGATGGTGATGTTCTCCTGGATTTCCAGGGCTATCCCCTCCAGGATGGCACGGGCAATATCCCCTTTTGTGCTGCTGAGGCTCAGGTTGTTGATGAAACCCTTGGCATCGGGGTTCCAGTAAGGGGAGCCGCTTCCCTTGAAATGGGGGATCACGACAACGCCCTGGGCTCCGGGCGGGGATGCAAGGGCCAGACGGTCCAAGGTGGCGAAATCAAGGGTGGGGTCCAGCATCTCCCTGAACCAGCGATAGACAGAACCGGTGGATATCATCCCCCCTTCCAGATGGTACAGGCCCGCTATAGCCGAGGGAGTGCAGAACACCCTCTGCAACGGGTCGGTGATCGGCAGATGGGAGAGGCCCACCACATAGGAGCCGGTTCCGGTATTTGCGATGACCACTTTCTCATCGAGCAGTCCTGTTCCCAGGGCCGCACACTGCTGGTCCCCTCCGCTGCTGATGATTGGCATCCCCTCTGAAAGACCGACTCTCATGCCCACTTCCCCTCTCAAGGAGCCGACCACCGAGCCTGGGGGTACCAGATCACACAGCATGGAGGCCTCAATGCCATAGATGTCCAGGAGGGTCTGGTCCCAAGCGAGGGTGTGGATATTCAAAAGGCTCGTTCTTCCTGCAAGCGAGTGGTCGGTGACAAACTCACCGCTGAGGTGACAGATCATCAGGTCCTGGACGCCGGCCATCTTGTAGGTCTTCTTGTAGACTTCAGGCTCGTTACTCCTGATCCACTGCATTTTCAGGCTTGAGAAGACCGAGGTGATGGTTGCCCCGCTCCTTTGGTAGATAGTCTCCAAGGAGGAGCCGTACCCCTTGAGAAGGGGGTCGGTTCTCTTGTCCTGCCACATGATCACGGGAAACAGCGCCTCCCCATCCTTATTTACGGGAACTACAGCGGAGCGAAAGCTTGTCAGCGCGATTGCCTCGATGGTATGGGAGTTCTCCCTTGCGTAGGCAGAACATGCCAGAAGAAGCTTTTCCAGCATGCCCAGAAAGGAGGGGCCTTCGCTCTCGACCCGTCCGTCGGGGTAGTACTGCGGCGGATGGTGTTCCTGGAACATCACCACAACGTGGCCCCTGAGGTCAAACAGCGATGCCCGCATACTTGTCGTACCAGTATCGATGATCACTATCGTATTCATCACTACCCTCCAAAAGTCCTCATTCTCTACTGTACAGACCCTAGACGGACCCTATGGACTCACCTTATAATCATCATAAAGAAAAGTCAAATTGATTCTTTACTGTTTCTTTTGATTTTTTTGTTCGAATATATAGAGGTTAATATGGCTAATGGCTCAATAGCAAATAATAGGCATCTGCAGATATTGGATGCATTGTATACAGCGGGAAATGTGACGGTCAATGCATTGGAAGAACTTTTGCAGGTCTCCAAAGTCACCATCAGAAGAGATCTGGATTTTCTCAATGACAAGGGGTTGTTGGTTCGCACCCACGGAGGGGCTTCGCTTCCACCGAACCAGGACATCAGACTCAACGATGAGGACTATGCCAAAAAGGATATAGTCCATGTGCAGGAGAAAAGACGCATTGCCCAGAAGTGCGCCTCCCTTATCAATACACAGGATATCCTGTTCATCAATAGCGGAACGACGACCAACCTCCTGCTGCAATCCATTGCCGGAAAACAGATAAAGGTCATCACCAACAATGCAGCATCCCTGGAATCCCCCATTGATGAGAAAGTTGAGATCCTCTTCCTTGGGGGAGAGTACCTCAAGCATCCCCGTTCGTTCATCGGGGAGTTCGCCCTCACCACCCTTCGCGAGATGTACAGCACCCACACCATCTTGGGCACCAATGGCATCAGCTTGGAAAAAGGGCTCACCACCACAGTCTACCAGGAGTGCAGCATCAACCAGGCCATGATCCAAAACACCCATGGCAAGGTGATAGTGCTTGCCGACTACACCAAGATGGGGGTCATCTCCAACTTTATCTCAGCTCCTCTTGAATCCATCGATATAGTCATAACCGACGACAAGTGCCCCCTCGAATTTAGGTCAGGGCTTGTAGCGGCAGGGATTGAGGTCATTATCGCATAAATGCACAAAAAGCACAAAAAGAAACCATTTTACTCTTAATAAAACCAAATCGCGCAAACTTATCTTTTTTTTCTTGGCTTATCCTCATTCCCATGCTACGATACCAGTGTCATCTGTGGATGATTCAAAAACGGAGGAACAAGAAATGAACAAAAAGAGAACCTTTTTATTAGCAGCAAGCCTATTGCTCATGGCTACGATGCTCTTTGCCGCCGGGGCACCCGAGGCGGCCAAACCAGCGGCACCAGTGAGTGACCAGTTCAATTGGAAGCAATTTTCCGGCTCGACGGTAGTCTTCAACTACCCCAACCATGTCCACTACAATGCGATGGTCGAGTCCGGAGTCCTTGATGAGTTCACAGCCGCAACCGGCATCAAGGTGGAGTCTGACAGGATGCAGTACATGAACATGCATGATGCCCAGATTCTTCAGATGAGCAAGCCCAAGGGGGACTACGACCTGATCACCATGGTTGTCATGTGGAAGGCTGAGTATGCGATGTCCAACCTCATCAGACCTTTGCAGCCCTATTTTGACATGCCGCGCCTGAAGGCACCCAACTACAACTTTGAGGATCTGGTACCTGCCTATGTAGAGGTAACCGGCATTGCAGGGGGTAAGAACATCTATAAGGACGGCCCCGGGGCCCAGCTGTTCGGCCTTCCTTTCGGAGCTGAGACAAGCTTCCTCGTCTACCGCAAGGACCTCTTTGACAAGTACGGCATCAAGGTTCCCACAACCTATGCAGAGATAGAGAGCGCAGCCAAGTTCTTTGCAGAGAATGTCCCTGGCGTCTATGGCCTGACGATGAGAGCCGGAAGCGGCCACCATGCAACCCACGGCTGGCTCCTGCACGCCTCCCCCTTTGGGGCGACTGTATTTGATGAGAACTGGGAGCCTGCCTTCACCAGCAAGGAAGCCCTTGAAACCATCGAATTCATGAAGACCATGATTAAGTACGGTCCTCCGGGAATGGAAGGCTTTACCCAGGACGAAGAGTTTGCAGCCTTCCTGCAAGGCGATGCTGCCATGTATCTTGATGCAAGCGTATTCGCCGGTCCCGTAAAGGATCCTTCCCGTTCCAAAGTCTATGACAAGATTGCATTCGCCCCCCATCCAAAGGCAAAGACCAGCCTCTCCGAAACCGGTGGATTCGGCCTCGGCATCCCTTCTAATGCCCAGAACCCTGAAGCCGCCTTCCTTCTGATGCAGTATCTCACCCTCCCCGAAGTCGAGAGGAAGATCGTATTGGCAGGTGGAGCTCCCTTTAGGATGTCCACACTCAATGATGCCTCCCTTTACGAGAAGTATCCTGAGTTCGAAGTCCTTGCCGAACAGCTCAAGTATGCTAATGCAGACTGGAGACCCATCATTCCAGAATGGGGGGAGATCAACAACCTCTTGGGCATCGCCATCAACCAGGGATTGACCGGGGTGAAGACTCCTGCCAAAGCCATGCAGGATGTTGTCGATCCCATCCGGAAGATCATGATCAGAGCCGGTTACATCAAATAATCAGAGCGTAGACTGTAGGCGGATACCTCCCCGTATCCGCCTACACATTCTTGGAGAAACCATGAGAAAGAACTCAATTCCCGGCAGAAGGACCAATGCCTACTTTTTTCTGGCACCGGCGGCAATCATATTGCTAGTGGTCATGCTGGTGCCTATTTTCAATAGCATGCGGCTCAGTTTTTTCGAATGGTCGCTGCGCAGCATGGCACAAAAGCCCAAGTTCATAGGACTGCGAAACTATGCTGAACTCTTTGAGAGTGAAAACTTCCTCTCCAGCGTACGGGTTACCATCATCTTCAGCCTCAGTGTCGTGAGCATCGAGCTGCTGCTCGGCACTATCTTTGCCCTCTTGCTTGAAGGGGACTTTCCCGGCATGAGGATTTTTCGAACACTCTACGTCCTTCCCATCATGGTGGCACCGGTAGTCGTCGGTATCATGTGGCGTTTCATGTACCACCCAACCTATGGCAAGATCAACTTCTTTCTCTCAAAGCTGGACATAGCTCCAGTAGGGTGGCTATCCGATCCCAATATGGCCCTCACCTCGGTAATCATCGCCGACGTCTGGCAGTGGTTCCCTTTTGTCTTTCTCCTGGTCCTTGCAGGGTTGCAGGGGGTCCCCAAGGATATCATGGAAGCTTCGCGCGTCGACGGGGCAAACTATGTGCAGAGCCTCATCCATATCAAACTGCCCTACATAGCATCGGTGCTTGCCCTTACGGCAATACTGCGCCTTATCGATTCCTTCAGGTCGCTGGTTGTCATCTACAACATGACCGGAGGAGGCCCGGGTGTCTCCACTGAGGTGCTCTCGCTGCATATGTATAAAACTGCCTTTACCAGCCAACGTCTTGGATTGGCCTCTGCAGTCTCAGTCCTGCTGCTGATGATAATACTCTTCTTCGCCATGTTTCTCATCGTTCGTTCAATAAGAAAGGAGGGGAAGTGATATGAGGGCACAAACACGAAAACATGCCAGCCTTGCTGTCAAATATGTATTCATCTCCTTGGCTACGGTGGTAATCCTGTTCCCCATCTATGAGATGATCACCACATCGCTGAAACTTCCCGTCGATGCCTTCGCCATCCCACCCATATGGTTTTTCGTCCCGACACTGGTCAATTACAAGGCGGTCTTCTTTGATGCCAACTTCTTTCGCTTCTTCACCAACAGCGTGATAGTGGCAGTCACCTCCACAGTAGCCAGTGTCGGCCTTGGAGCTCTGGCTGCGTACCCGCTGGCTAGGTGGAAGTTCGGAGGGAAGAAGACCATGATAGTGGGCGTCCTGCTGCTCAGGATGATACCAGAAGCAATCCTAGCGGTGCCGGTCTTTGTCCTGTTCAACTCATACGGTGCATCCGTAAATGGAAGGCTTGCCCTGATTCTGGTCTACACAGCAATCAATCTGCCCTTTAACATCTGGGTGATACGCACCTTCATCATGGACCTGCCCTTTGAGCTTGAGGAGTCTGCGATCATCGACGGGTGTTCGGACTTCAGCGTCTTCACCAAGATCGTACTTCCCCTGATCGGACCCGGCCTTTCGGTGGCGGGCATCTTCACCTTCAGGATGGCCTGGAACGAGTTCATCCTCTCGCTGGTGCTCACCGACCGCTTTACCAGAACACTTCCTGTCGCTGTCTCACTTTTCTTGACCGATACCGGTACTGAGTGGGGGAAAATTACTGCAATTGCAACCATCATAGCGGTCCCTGCATTTGTCTTCACCTTTGGTGCGGCAAAGTCGTTGATAATGGGCCTCACCGCAGGTGCCGTCAAAGGCTGATACACGAATACATAAGGAGTAACATATGAGCAAAGTCAATGAGATTACAAGAGAGTCCTGGATACTCAATACATTTCCCGAATGGGGAACCTGGCTGAACGAGGAGATCGAACAGGAACAGGTTAAAAAAGGAACCTTCGCCATGTGGTGGCTGGGATGCACCGGCATCTGGGTCAAATCCGAAGGTGGGGCGAACCTCTGCATCGACTTTTGGGTCGGGTCGGGCAAACGGACCAAGAAGAACAAGTATATCGGAGCCCAGCACCAGATGGCCAGGATGGCGGGCAACAGGTCCCTGCAGCCCAACCTGCGCACCAGCGTATTCGTGCTTGACCCCTTTGCCATCAAGGAGGTTGATGCGATCATATCCACGCACATGCACAACGACCACATCGATGCGAATGTCGCTGCGGCCATCCTTCAGAACTGTGACGCCTCCGTCCCCTTCATCGGACCGCAGGCCTGTATCGACATGTGGACAAGCTGGGGGGTTCCTCTCGAGCGCTGCATTGTCATGAAGCCGGGGGACGTGATCAAGATCAAGGACACCGAGCTCGTCGCCTTGGAGTCCTTTGACCGGACAGCTCTGATAACCGCCCCCCCTGATGGGGATATCCGCGGCAGGCTGCCCGATGACATGGACTACCGTGCGGTCAACTACCTGGTGCGGACCCCCGGGGGCAACCTCTACCACAGCGGTGACTCCCACTACTCGAACATGTATGCCAAGCATGGCAACGAACACAAAATCGATGTCGCACTCGGCTCCTATGGGGAAAACCCCAGGGGCATCACCGACAAGATGACCTCCTGTGACATCCTGAGGATGGCCGAAGCCCTCAACACTGAGGTGGTCATCCCCTTCCACCATGACATCTGGGCGAACTTCCAAGCTGATCCCAAGGAGATCACTGTCCTGTTTGACATGAAGAAGGACCGTCTGCAATACCAGTTCAAGCCGTATATCTGGCAGGTAGGGGGCAAGTTTGTCTTTCCCGATGACAAGGACAAGAGGGAGTACCACTACCCCCGAGGATTCGACGATTGTTTCACCGTGGAGACAAACCTCCCCTTCCCTTCGTTCCTATAAGGATAGCATGATGACAATAAAGAAAAAAACGCTCGATGTGATGGATCGCTGCTATGCTGTCGCCGCCTTCAAGGTAGGTGGACGCCTGCAGCTCTTCTATGCCTCCGAAGGCCATGGGCCCTGTTACATGTATGATGCCGAGACCCTTGAAAGAAGGGTTGTATGGGAGCAGCCGGGAGGGACGATGTGCATCGTCCCCCTGGAGGATACCGATGGGGACTTCCTGGCGGTACAGCAGTTCTTCCCGACCTTCCAGTCGGAAGAGAGCATCATCGTCCATGGGCATTTCGACCAGACTGCACAGGCGTGGGTGATCACAACCGTACTACGCCTTCCCTATGTCCACCGCTTTGATGTCCTGCACACTGAACAGCAGAACTACCTCGTAGCGTGCACGCTCGCCACATCAAAGAAGGACAAGGAGGACTGGTCAGACCCGGGCAAGGTCTATGTGGCTCCCCTGCCTGACGATATGAGCGCTCCTATCACCCTTTCAATCATCCTCGATGGCCTGGTGAAGAACCATGGGTACTCGCGCATCCATGACAAAGATGGAAGACCATGCTCGCTTGTCTCCTGTGAAAGCGGGGTGTACAAGATAGCCCCACCAAAAGAGAAGGGAGGCGAATGGAGTGTAACCCACCTCCTTGAGCAGGAGACCAGCGATGTCTGTCAGACTGATATGGATGGCGACGGGGTTGATGAGCTTGCCGTCATAGAGGGGTTTCATGGCTCGATTCTGAAAATCTGCAAACAAGGCGAGGGAGGGTATACCGAGGTCTACCGGTGCCAGAGAAGGATGAACTTCATCCATGCCATCTGGGCAGGAAAGCTGCGGGGGGTGCCTACCATGCTCTTTGGCTACAGGCGCCATGCCCTTGAACTTTTTTTGGTCCAGTACGACCAGGAAAAAAAGGAGTATTTCGAATATACGCTTGATATAGGAACAGGGCCGAGCAATGTGACTGTTGCCCATGGGCAGCAGTATGATATGATACTCTCATCAAGCCGTCACATAGGAGAAGCAACACTATATTATGTCTATGACTAAACAGTATTCGTTAGGACTCTATGAGAAATCGATGCCCGACCTCCTCAGCCTTGGAGAGAAGCTCCTCAAGGCTAAGGAAGTCGGCTACGATTTTGTTGAACTCAGCATCGATGAGACCGATTACCGGCTGAACCGCCTCACCCTCACCCCTCAGCAGCTTAGAGATTTGAGGGATGAGGTAGAAAACAGTGAGCTCCCCCTTGGTTCGATATGCCTTTCGGCCCATCGAAAATATCCCATGGGAAGCCCTGACTTCTCAACACGACAGAGGTCCCTGGATATCATGGAGCGGGCGATCAGCTTTGCCTCGTACATGGGAATCCCCATCATCCAGCTTGCCGGCTATGATGTGTACTACGAGAGCTCAACTGAAAAGACAAAAGAGCTCTTCATAGAGGGTCTTTTTCTAGCCACTGCCCTCGCGGCACGGCAGGGCATCCTCCTTGGCTTTGAAACAATGGAGACCCCGTTCATGAATAGTGTCCTTAAAGCCATGGAGTATGTGCGCCTAGTCAACTCACCCTACCTGCAGGTCTATCCCGACCTGGGCAATATAGTGAATGCCGCAGGAGCTGACAACCAAAGGGCAAAGGAAGATCTGTATAAGGGGCGAGGGAACCTCATAGCCGCCCATATCAAGGAGAGCCTGCCAGGCAAGTTCCGAGAGATCGAATACGGGACAGGACACGTGGACTTCCCTCTACTCCTACAGACCTGCTGGAACCTCGGTGTTCGTAGGTTTGTCACGGAATTCTGGCATACCGGCAGCTCGGACTGGGAAAAGCAGCTCAACGAGTCGTATGCCTACGTCAACAAGGTTTTTTTTACAAAAAAATGAAACCAAGCTAGGGTCAAGATACCATTTTTCCCTTCAAACTTATGCAAGTGGGCATGATTCACACCAAGGAAAAGACGATGCAACAAGACCGTATGGGATCCATACGGTCTTGTTGTCCTAGTGATCTATCATCTTTTAGAAACTATGTATTTTAGAGTGTTGCAAGCACCTTCTTCAGGTGGGCTACCTTTTCGGAGGTGACCTCCCCCTTCACATAGCCGGCGACACTCCCATCGGAAGCGACGACGACAATCGTCCCGCTATCATCTGCAGGAAAACCTGCCAGTTCGGCAAACTTCTCAGTCTTGGATACAAAGAGCACCCCTACCCGCGATGGGTCTGCCTTGTCCGCATAGAACTTGTACAAGGCATTTCTGATGGTCCCTTTCACAAAGAAAGGGACTCCGGAAAGAACTGGAAAATGATAGACAGGAATAGTGCCCAAGAGGGTTGGGTTCTTGTCGAAATGCTCCTGCCACCCTATAACGTGCATCTGCTGCACCTCACCGTTTTCACGATCCTTGCCCATGGTGAGAGCGAAGAGAGCCGGTCCTGTCTTCAGGGCATCGACGGGAAAGAGGAAATTCTCCCCATCGGCTGTCTTGGTCTTTTCCTCTTCAAACGTGGCGGAGAAAAGTAGGAATGAACAAAATGTTACTACCAGAATCATGATCAGAGTTTTTTTCTTCATAGATAATTGTACAGCACAGAGCGACATTTGTACAG